>JAYVWK010000403.1:0-2642 GCA_043786185.1 Burkholderiales bacterium | reverse complement strand
TATTTTCGCCGAGCTTGTCGAAGGATTCGAAGCCCTTGAAGCCGATCGCAATGGTCGGATCACGCTGCGGCAGCATCACTTCGAAGCCAAACCCGCTCCCCAATTGAAGCCCGAGGAAGTACGCGCGGTGCGCGAGCGGTTAAATCTGTCGCGAGCGGTATTCGCCAGGGCCCTGCGCACCAATGAAAGAACCCTGGAGAACTGGGAGCAGGGCCGGGCGGCGCCGAATGCGCAGGCGCGTCTGCTTATTCGCATGGCGGCCACCTACCCGGATACCGTGGAACGGCTGGCGCATTTATGAAACCCGCAGAAACTGCCGACCGCCTGGTTCGCTACGGGCTGATTCCGGTGATTCGCTATGCCAATGCGGATGACGGTGCGCTGGCCATCGAGTGCGCCTTGCGCGCGGGAATTCCGACTGTGGAAATCACGTTGACGATGCCCGATGCGCTCGATATGGTGCGCGAATTCTCGCGCCATTTGGAGAGCCACCAGATGTTGGGCGCCGGCACGGTGTGGAACGAGGACGATTGCGCGCGCGCCCTGCATGCCGGGGCGGCCTACATCGTCTCGCCTGGGTTGGTGCCTGGCTTGGGTGCGCAGGTGCATGAAGGCCGCGCTGCCTATCTGCCGGGTGCGATGACACCAGGCGAGGTCGCCGCTTGCCTGCGCGACGGCGCCGATATCGTCAAGTTGTTTCCGGCCTCGGTTGTCGGTCTGAACCACCTGAAGGCGGTGAAGGCGGTGTTTCCCACGACCCGCTTCTGCCCCACCGGTGGAGTGACCGGCGACAACATGGAAGACTGGTTCAATGCCGGCGCCTCGTGCGTAGGCATCGGCAGCAGCCTGTTTTCCGAAGCCGCGATGCGCGCGCGCGACCAGAAGCTCTTGGTCGAGGAAGCCAAGCACCATTTGTCACTGTTGTCGCTGGTGACGCGCTGAGCACGATGACTCTGGCGGCAACACCGGCGATCCTGGCTCTGGGCGAGCCGATGATCGAATTCAACCAGACCACACCGGGCAAGCCCGACTATCTGCAGGGCTTTGGCGGCGATACCTCGAATGCCATCGTAGCCTGCGCGCGGCAGGGTGCGAGTTGCGGCTACATCACGCGGCTGGGGGATGACGATTTCGGCCGCATGTTCCTCGACCTGTGGCGCGCCGAGGGTGTCGACAGCAGCGGCGTGGGCATCGATGGGCAAGCGCACACCGCGGTGTATTTCGTTACCCATGGCAAGGGTGGGCACAGTTTTTCCTATTTGCGCAGCGGCTCGGCGGCCAGCCGCATGCGGCCCGAGCACCTGCCCGCCGAATTGATACGCAGCGCCCGCTACTTGCATGTTTCCGGCATCAGTCAGGCGATTTCACAGGATGCGCGCGAAAGCGTGCAGGCGGCGATCGCGATTGCCCGCCAGGCTGGCGTTACGGTCAGCTACGACACCAACCTGCGCCTCAAACTGTGGCCGCTCGAGACCGCGCGCCAGGTGATCGGCGACACCATCGCGCTCGCCGATTTCCTGCTGCCCAGCCTGGATGACCTGCAGGCGGTAAGCGGGCTGGAAGCGCCGGACGCCATCCTTGACTGGTGCTTCGCGCATGGCGCGCGCGAGGTCGTGCTCAAACTCGGCCGCGATGGCTGCATCGCGGCAACGCCCACGCAACGCACGCCAATTGCCGGCCACCAGGTGAATGCGGTAGACGCCACCGGCGCCGGCGACTGCTTCGACGGCGCCTTTCTGGCCCGACTGGATGCGGGTGACGATCTGGTGACCGCGGCGCGCTACGCCAATGCCGCCGCGGCGCTGACTACTACCGGATTTGGCGCAGTGGCGCCGCTGCCGCGGCGGGCACAGGTGAGTTCCTTTCTAGCCGCTGCTCTTGCCTGAAAACGCGCGTCGCATCCTGCCTTGCAATGTATCGGGCGTGCGGTTGCTGGACAGACCCTGGTGGTGATCCAACCTTCGACATGGACAAGCCCGACCGAAATCAAGCTGCGCATCATCTCGGCGCGCAAGGCTTGTCGGGATGAACTCCGGGACTACGAGAATGCGCCGCGTTAGCGGCTCACAATCAAGGTGACGCAATGAGAGCTCACTACGATTTTTCCAAAGGTGTACGCGGCAAGTTCCATCGCCCCGATGCCGTATTTCGCCTTCCGGTTTACCTGGATGAAAAGGTCGAAAGCTATTTGGCAGCGAAGGCCGATGCCAAGGGTATCGAGCTTTCCGAACTCGTCAAGGCGTCGATAGGCCCGGCCGGCAACGGCCAGGCCGCATGTAAGCGAAGGCCACCTTGATCAACACTCAATCTGGCTCAATCGGCGGCAGATGGCGCTCCAGGTCCATGCTGTCGTGCAGCAGTCGGAGCACGTCAATGACCTTGCGTTCCTGATCGCGACCAACACGGAACATGACGAAGTGCCGGCCTTTTCGCCCGTTGCGGGCGACATGCAGTGTTCTTAAGCCGTTGCCGATTTCCGGCCGCTCCTTGACACCGATGATCGTGGGCCCCGCACTCAAAGCCTGCAGCGCGGATGCCAGTGAGTCGGCATAAATGCGCGCCTGCGCCGCACCGAAATTCTTGACCGTCCAGCGCAGAATCTCACGGTAATCCACCTCGGCAGCGGCCGACAGGCGAACCAT
>JAYVWK010000402.1:0-5520 GCA_043786185.1 Burkholderiales bacterium | reverse complement strand
ATCGTCAAGGGTATCGTCAAGAACATCACCGATTACGGCGCATTCGTCGACTTGGGCGGCATCGACGGCCTGTTGCACATCACCGACCTGGCCTGGCGGCGCGTGCGCCATCCGTCCGAGGTGCTCTCGGTGGGCGATGAAATCACCGCCAAGATCCTCAAGTTCGACCAGGAAAAGAATCGTGTGTCGCTGGGTGTCAAGCAACTCGGCGAAGATCCGTGGGTGGGCATCGGTCGGCGCTATCCGCAGGGAACGCGGCTGTTCGGCAAGGTCACCAACCTGACCGACTATGGTTCGTTCGTGGAAGTCGAATCCGGCATCGAAGGCTTGGTGCACGTGTCGGAAATGGACTGGACCAACAAGAACGTGCATCCGTCGAAAGTGGTCGCACTGGGCGATGAGGTCGAAGTCATGATTCTGGAGATCGATGAAGATCGGCGCCGGATTTCCCTGGGCATGAAGCAATGCATGCCCAATCCCTGGGAAGACTTCTCGATGAACCACAAGAAGAACGACAAGGTGCGCGGCGCCATCAAGTCGATCACCGATTTCGGCGTGTTCATCGGTTTGCCGGGCGGCATCGACGGCCTGGTGCATTTGTCGGATCTGTCGTGGTCGCTGACTGGCGAAGAGGCGGTCAAGAACTTCAAGAAGGGTGACGAAGTGGAAGCGACCGTGCTGGCGATCGATGTCGAGCGCGAGCGCATTTCGCTGGGCATCAAGCAACTCGATGGCGACCCATGGACCAGTTTCGTGGCGGCCAACGACAAGGGTGCCGTAGTCAACGGCACGGTCAAGAGCGTCGATGCCAAGGGAGCGGTGGTGCTGTTGGCCGACGATGTCGAGGCTTACCTGCGCGCGTCCGAAATTTCGCGCGACCGCGTGCAGGATGCCAGCACCCTGCTCAAGGAAGGCGACACGGTCGAGGCGGTGATCATCAATGTCGATCGCAAGAATCGCAACATCAATCTTTCGGTCAAGGCCCGCGATTCGGTCGAAGAGCGCGAGGTGATGGCGCGCGTGCAGGCCGATGCGGGCAATGCGGCGACCGGGACGACCAACCTGGGCGCCTTGCTCAAGGCCAAGATGGACCAGAAGTAAGCTTGAAGCCCGGACCCGCCGGCATGACCAAATCGGACCTGATCGCGCGCCTGGCCGCGCGTTACCCGCAGCTTGTTGCGAAGGATGCTGACTTCGCGGTCAAGACCATTCTCGACGCCATGGCCGAAAGCCTGGCGCGCGGGCAACGGATCGAGATTCGCGGATTCGGCAGCTTCGGGCTGAACTACCGGCCGCCGCGCGTCGGGCGCAATCCCAAGTCGGGCGAGAAGGTTCACGTGCCGGAAAAGCACGTGCCGCATTTCAAGGCCGGCAAGGAACTGCGCGATCGCGTCGATGCACGTCTGAATGAAGAAGCGCAGGCGCGTGCTTCTCTGGCCAGCCGGGCGTCGGCGATGCCGATGGTGGCGGCGGGCAATTGAAGGCTGGGCGAACAAGAACCGATGCGGCACGCGAGTGCCGTTTTTTTTTGGCGTGCGCGCCATCCCGGCATGACAGGAGCGCGCAATCGGATGGTGCCGAAGGGGGCGGGCCATGGGCTATGTGACCTGGGCGTTGCGCATATTCCTGCTGCTGGTTTTTTTCCTGTTCGCGCAAAAAAACTTTGAAATGGCCGTCCTGCGTTTCTATTTCGATCTTGAATGGCGCGCTCCCTTGATCCTCATGCTGCTGGTGTTTTTCTTTCTGGGGGTGGTGCTGACGCTGCTGGCCTTGCTGCCGCGCCTGTTGCGCCAGCGGCGCGAGCCGGTGCCGGTGACACCGCCGCGACCGGCGGCCGCGGCGGCCTCAATCGAGCCTGCGGCGCCGCGTGACGCCCTGCACTGACCGTTAGGCGAGGCCCGCAGGCATGGAAATCGACATTTGGTGGCTGCTGGGCCTGCCGCTCTTCTTCGGGCTCGGCTGGGCTGCCGCGCGGGTCGACATTCGCCATCTGGTATCGCAATCGAAGGCACTGCCGAATTCCTACTTTCGCGGGCTCAATTTTCTGCTCAATGAACAACCCGACAAGGCGATCGACGCTTTCGTCGAGGTCGTCAGGGTCGATCCCGAAACCATCGAACTGCATTTCGCGTTGGGCAACCTGTTTCGTCGCAGAGGCGAGATCGAGCGCGCGATCCGCATGCACTCGAATCTTGTCAACCGTCCGGATCTGGACGAATCGGACCGCCTGCACGCGGTGTTCGAACTGGGTCAGGATTACCTGAAGACCGGCTTGCTAGACCGCGCCGAAGAAGCCCTGGGAAAGCTCGCGGGGACGGCCTACGCCGCGCGTGCCCGTGTGCATCTGCTGGAGATTTATCAGCTCGAAAAGGATTGGGACAAAGCCATCGCTGCGGCACGGCGGATCGAAGCCGAATCCGGCGATTCGCGGCAGATGGAGATTGCCCAGTTTCATTGCGAACTCGCAGCACGGCAGTTGTCGCAATCGCGGCCGGGTGAGGCGCACGACAACGCGCTGGCGGCCATCGCGGTCAATCGCAAGGCGGTGCGCGCCACCATGATCCTGGGCGACATCGAGGCCGGCGGCGCACGTCACGCCGAGGCGATCGAGCATTGGCGCCGCATCGAATCGCAGGATCCGCAATTTCTCGCACTGGTGGGTGCGCGCATGATTGAAAGCTATCGGTCCCTGAACGCGACGCGCGAGGGGCTGACGCTACTTGCCGGTTATCTTGAGCGTTATCCCTCGCTCGACCTGCTCGATCTGGTATTCGACTTGAAGGTCGAATTGGAAGGGGTGGAGCCGGCCTACCGGCTGGTGCGCGACGAACTGCGCCGCAGCCAGACCATGCTGGGCTTAGACAAGTTGCTGGAAGCACAGTTGATGCTGGCGCCGCCCGAGCGCCAGCCAGATCTGCAACTGGTGAAGAATCTGGTGCACGCACATACCCGCATGCTGACCCGTTACACATGCGAAAATTGCGGTTTCAAGGCGCGCCAGTTCTTTTGGCGTTGCCCGGGTTGCGGCGGCTGGGAGACTTACCCACCCAGGCGCGCCGAGGAATTCAAGCTGGCGGTCTGAAGCAGCCGTTGTCGCGGGCGCTGCGGCTTTGACATTGACGTTCTCAGGGGCTATTGATGAAGATTACGATGATCGGAACCGGCTATGTGGGCCTGGTGACCGGCGCGTGTTTCGCGGAAGTGGGCAACGATGTGTTGTGCCTGGACGTTGACGCGGAGAAAATCCGCGTCCTCAATGAAGGCGGCATTCCTATTTTCGAGCCGGGCTTGAAAGAAATGGTGGCGCGCAATCGTGCCGCCGGCAGGATTCGCTTCACCACCGATCTGGCCGAAGCGGTGGCGCATGGCGACATCCAGTTCATCGCCGTCGGTACCCCGCCTGACGAGGATGGATCGGCCGACCTCAAGTACGTGACGGCCGCGGCGCGCAACATTGGCCGCCACATGAGTAGCCCGAAGGTGGTGGTCGACAAGTCGACCGTGCCGGTGGGCACCGCCGACCGCGTGCGTGCGGCGATTGCCGAGGAACTAGCGGCGCGCGGCGTCGCACTGGAGTATTCGGTGGTTTCGAACCCGGAGTTCTTAAAGGAGGGTGCTGCGGTCGACGATTTCATGAAGCCCGACCGTGTGGTGATCGGCGCTGACGATGAGCGCGCGCGTGCGGCGATGCGCGCCCTGTATGCGCCATTCCAGCGCAACCACGAGCGCATGATCTTCATGGACATTCGCTCGGCCGAGCTGACCAAGTACGCCGCCAACGCCATGCTGGCCACGCGCATCTCGTTCATGAACGAGATCGCCAATCTGGCGGAGCGGCTTGGCGCCGACATCGAACTGGTGCGCCAGGGCATCGGCTCGGATCCGCGCATCGGTTATCACTTCCTGTATGCCGGCTGTGGCTACGGCGGGTCGTGCTTTCCCAAGGACGTGCAGGCCCTGCAGCGCACCGCCAACGAAGCCGGATTGGGGTCGCGCATTCTCGACGCGGTCGAAGCGGTCAACGACGACCAGAAGCGGGTGCTGGGCGCGAAGATCGTCAGGCGTTTTGGCGAGGATTTGAGCGGCAAGCGCTTCGCCGTGTGGGGTCTGGCCTTCAAGCCGAACACAGACGACATGCGCGAAGCGCCGGCGCTGGAATTGCTGCGCGATTTGCTCCTGCGTGGTGCCAGCATTACCACCTATGATCCGGTGGCGATGCATGAAGCGCGGCGCATCCTCGGGGACCACCCGCGTGTCACTTATGCCGACAATCCCATGCATGCGATCGAAGGCGCAGAGGCGCTGGTGATCGTGACCGAATGGAAGGAGTTCCGCAGTCCGGATTTCGCCCGCCTGAAGCAGCAATTGACGACCCCGGCGATTTTCGACGGCCGCAATTTGTATGACCCGGTGATGGTGCGGCAGATGGGCTTCGAGTACTACCCGATGGGGCGTCCCGAGCTTACGCGCGGTGACGCGACGCTTGCGGGCAAGCCGCCGGTTTGATGGGCGGCGGCATGGCATCGCGGCCTTCCCGCGCGGGGTGCGGCGGGTGCGCTTGCGTGCTTTCCCGCGGCGCCCGGGGTTGCGTATGACGCCGCGCGAGGCCGCCGCCGCTGCGCACATCCTGATCGTGGGCGACGTGATGCTCGACCGTTACTGGTTCGGCGAGGTGCATCGCATCAGCCCGGAAGCGCCGGTGCCGGTGGTCAAGGTCGAGCGCAGCGACGAACGCTTGGGCGGCGCGGCCAACGTGGCGCGCAACGCCGCCGCCCTAGGCGCGCAGGTGACCCTGCTGTCGGTGGTGGGCGACGACGAGCCTGGCAGCGTGATCCGCACGCTGCTTGAAGCCGCCGGCATTCGCGCGGCGCTGCATGTGGATTCACGTTACAAGACCACCATCAAATTGCGCGTGATCGGGCGCCAGCAGCAGTTGTTGCGCATCGATTTTGAAGAGACGCCCAGTCATGAGGTGTTGACCGGAAAGCTCGATGAGTTCAAGCGCCTGTTGGGCGAGGTCGACATCGTGATCCTGTCGGATTACGGCAAGGGCGGGCTTACGCATATCGCCGAGATGATTGCGGCGGCCGTTGCCGCGGGAAAAAAAATCCTGGTGGATCCGAAGGGCACCGACTATGCACGCTACAAGGGGGCCAGCATGATCACGCCAAACCGGGCCGAACTGGCGCAGGTGGTGGGCAGCTGGAGTTCGGAAGGCGACCTGGCGGCGCGTGCCGGCACCCTGCGCGCAAGCCTCGGTCTGGAAGCCTTGCTGCTGACCCGCTCCGAAGAGGGCATGACCCTGTTTCTGGCGGATCGTACGGTAAACATGCCGGCCCAGGCGCGCGAGGTTTTCGATGTCTCCGGCGCCGGCGATACGGTGATCGCGACGTTGGGCGTGCTACTCGGGGGTACGCTGCCGCTGGCTGAAGCCGCGGCCATCGCCAACCGGGCGGGCGGCATCGTGGTCGGCAAACTGGGCACCGCGGTGGTCACGCCCGAGGAACTGTTCGGCTGACG
>JAYVWK010000401.1:0-5794 GCA_043786185.1 Burkholderiales bacterium | reverse complement strand
GCGGCCATGAACTCGGCGCGCATCGCGTCCGCCGTGGCCGGGTTGTCGTGGCGCACGTCGCCGGTGAACTGGGCGTAGTCCGACAGGATGCCCGGCTTGTTGGGCCAGGCGTGTATGCGTGCGGCGGTGCCCTTGCCGCCGCTGGCGTGGTATTTCCAGCCGATGTCGTTGACTGCCACCGCCAGCATGGCGGCACCGACCAGCGCGTTCTTGCGCTTGTCCATCGGCCATGGCCCGGTATGCGCGGTCTCGCCCGCCACATCGATGATGAAGCCGTGTGCGGTATAGCCGTGGGTGACCACGCCCACCGGGATGTTGCGGGCGTCGAGTTCCGGCCCCTGCTCGATATGCAGTTCGAAATAGCTGTCGAGCGCGCGGCCGCCGACCGGCGCGGTGCCGAGGTAGCCGATGCGCTTGAGTTCGTCGCCGATGGTGGCGCCGTCATCGGCTTGGCGTGCATACACCCAGTCGACGGTGTGGACGCCGGCGAAGGCGGCGGAACCTACCATGGGTGGCGAGAAGCGCGCGCCTTCCTCGTTCATCCATGCCGCGATTTCCAGCGGCCGCTGCGTCGCGATTTTGTGGTCGTTCAAGGTACGTACCACTTCGAGCGCGGCCAGCACGCCGACGATGCCGTCGTAACGGCCGCCGTTGATTTGCGTATCGAGGTGCGAGCCGAGCACCACTGGCGCCAGCGTGTTATCGCGCCCGGCACGGCGGGCGAAGATGTTGCCGACCGCATCGACTGTGATGCTCAAGCCATCGGCGCCGCACCAGGCGCAAAACTCGTCGCGCATTTGTTTGTCTGCATCAGTCAGGGCGACGCGCGCCAACCCGCCGACGCGGCCGACACCGATTTGCGCGGAGCGTTCGATGGTGGCCCAGAAACGCTGGGCGTCAACGGTGAGAGAAATGGGAGCGGCGACGGCCTGGTCCATGATTCAACTTTCAAGCAAGGCGGTGACGGCCGTTTCGATGAATGCCGCATCTGCAGGGCTTTGCAGCGGATTGCCGGCGCGATGGCCCCAGATCGACGGGATCGGCTTCAACTCCGCGCGCTTCAAGTGTGCCATCTCGAGGGCGTTGTCTTCCACGCGAAAGTAGAGATCATGGTCGCCCGGCATCAGCAGCACGCGTGCCTTGATCGAGGCCAGTGCCGCGCCTAAGTCACCGTTGAAATCCGCGTGCGCACTGATGTCGCCGTGCTGCCAGGTCCACATTTGCGCCAGCAGATCTTCCGGTACGCGGCGCGCGTAGGTGGCCTCCCAACTGCGCACCAGATAGTCTTCCAGCGACGAGAAACCGATGCCGCGCCAGGTCTCCTCGCGATAGAACTCCTGCGACAAGGCCCAGCCGGCGTAAACCCGGCCCATGGCGCGGAAGCCACGCACAGGTTTGGCGGTGAACACGCCATCCACATAGGCCGGATCAGCCGTCAGTGCGGCCCGCACGCCTTCGAGGAACACCGCGTTATGCGGCGCGCAGCGCGCCGAGCCGCACACCACCGCGATGCGTTCCACCAGTTCAGGAAACGCCACCGCCCAGTGATAGGCCTGCATCGCGCCCATCGACCAGCCGTACACCAGCTTCACAAGGCTGATGCCGAACACCTCTGCCAGCAGGCGCTGCTGCACCCGCACCGCATCGTGATAGGTCAGGTTCGGATAACGATCACCGATCAACGGCCATGGCATGTTCGACGGCGAGGACGACAAGCCGTTGCCGAACAGGTTGGGAATGATGACAAAGTACTTCGCCGTGTCGAGAATCCCGCCGGCACGCACCAGCCACTCGGTATCGTAATGCTGGGCCGAAAACGAGGTCGGATAGACGATCACGTTCGAGCGCTCGGTATTGAGCCGACCAAAGGTCTTGTAGGCGATTTTCATCGCAGGGAAGGTGCGGCCCGACTGCAGGACGACGTTGCCGGCGTCGTAGATCGAATAGTCGGCTTGGGTGGCGATGGTGGTCACGTGGGCTTGCCCGAATCGTTGAAGGCCAAGCCTGCATCATAACGCCCGCATTGCCGCGGGTCGGCACCATACCTGCGCGCCGCCGACCGTGCCGCAAGCCGCCGCGCAGGGCTGGCCGGCGCGGCCTGGCAGGCTAATGCGACATCAGCACCGGTACTGTCATTTCCCTCAGGATGGTGCGCGTCACCCCGCCCAGCACCAGTTCGCGCATGCGCGAATGGCCGTAGCCACCCATCACCAGGAGGTCAGCCCCCAGGTCCGAGATGCGCGACAGCAGCAAGGACCCGACATCGATGCCGGCGGTTTGCTCCTGGGACACGTCCACCTTGACGCCGTGCCGCGCCAGGTACAAGGCGATGTCCGCACCCGGCATTGCCCCATGCCCACCGGCGCCAGGCTTTGCGTCGCCTACGATGACGGTGACCTTTTTCGCGCGCTGCAACAGCGGCAGCGCATCTGTCACCGCCCGCGTGGATTCACGCGTGGCACTCCAGGCCACGACGGCATGCTCGCCAAACGTTCCGAAGCTGCCTGCGTAGGGAATCATCAGCGTCGGCCGGCCGCTGCCAAGAATCGCGTGATCCGGAAAATCGCGCTCTTCGGGGCCATCGGCTGTTTCCATATCGACCTGCCCCATCACGACCAGGTCGGCATAGCGCGCACTTGTGGCCAGGCCCTGTACCGGGTCGCCTGCCAGGCGCCGTACCTCGACGCTGGTCAATCCCGCGCGCCGGGCCATGGTCTCGAAACCGGCGCCGGCAGCGGCCGCGTCGTTTTCCGCACGCTGCAGTTGTTCGCGCGCCAGTTCTTCACCGAGGTGCGCCCGGATGTACGGCGGCAAGCGGGTCTCGTCGACATGGCTCAAGCCGCTCAGGTGTGCGCCAAATTGCTGTGCCAGCTTGATCGCCGCCTCAACCGGGGCGCTGCGTTTGGCGTCGATCCAGACTGCAATGGTTTTGTAAGCCATGATGCCCTCTTCCACATTGGTAACCATCGAACCTGAAGCGTGACAGCATTGCAAGCTCGTTCTTTGATCGACATCAAGCTTGAAGTAGATGGTGCGCGGCAAACCGGGCGGTCCGCTGTTGCCGACACTGGCGTCAGGCAAGCGCAGCGCCACGGCGTGCGCAAACACCCTGGCACGCTATCGGCAGACTCCCGCGCTTTGCCCGGGTCGCCTCGGTGTGAGAGAATTTCCCATACTGTGAAATGTGCACTCAGCTCATGATCGCCGAACCCAAGGTTTCGATCCAGGTCATCGACCGCATGATGCAGTTGATCGATGCCCTTTCGGCAGCGCCGGCCGCCGCCAGCTTGAAGACGCTGGCGGCGGCCACCGAACTGCACCCGTCGACTGCGCATCGCATTCTGGGGGTGATGGTGCGTTGCGGTTTTGCCGATCGGGTCGAACCCGGCAGCTACCGGCTTGGCATGCGCTTTCTCGAACTCGGCAACATCGTGCGCGCGCGCCTGGATGTGCGCGCGATCGCCCTGCCCTTCATGCGCGAACTGGCGCACGCCACCGGCGAGACGGTCAATCTTTCGGTGCGCCAGGGCGACCAGATCATGTATGTCGAGCGCACCACCGAGAACCGCTCGATGATGCGGGTGGTGCAGATGGTCGGCGCGCGCGCACCGCTGCACATCACCGCTGCGGGCAAGCTGTTCCTGGCACGCGAAGATGCGCCCGGCCTCAAGGCCTATGCCCTGCGCACGCGCCTGGAAGCGCACACGCCCAACAGCCTGCGCAGCCTGGCGGCATTGACGCGCGAACTGGCCGACGTGAGAAGCCAGGGGCATGCGCTCGATCAGGAGGAAGCCGAGCTTGGGGTGCGTTGCATCGCAGCCGGGATCAACGACGATAGCGGCCAGTTGGTTGCCGGCCTGTCAGTGTCGGCGCCTGCCGACCGCCAGAAGCTCGCGCAATGGACACCCCTGGTGCGCAGCACCGCCGCCCGCATTTCGCGCGCCCTGGGCTTTGTTGCCTGATTCGCGCTGCACGCGACCGATTCGACGCGCCACCCATCCGCCGCGTTTCAAGCCACCGGCGACATCCCACTCTGACAGGAAACCCCAAACATGGACCCGCACAAATCCGCTGTTATCCACTTCTACGACACGCACCCGATCAACGAGGACGAAATCCTCGCCAAGCTGGCCGCGCGCGGCGACGACATGGGGCGCCTCACCGAAGATCAGTTGAAGGATTTCGACCAGGACCACTACGGCGGCATCGAGGTGGTCGACACCCTGGCCCTGCGCGCCGGGCTGCGCCGCGAGCATCGCGTTCTCGACGTATGCAGCGGCATGGGCGGCCCGGCACGCTGGCTTGCGCATCGCCTGGGCTGCCGCATCACCGGCCTGGATTTCACTCTTTCACGCGTCGAGGCGGCGCGCCGCCTGACGCAACGCGTCGGCCTCGCCGGGCTGGTCGATTTCGTGCACGGCGACGCCACCGCGATGGCTTTGCCCAATGCGCAATTCGATGTGGTCCTGAGCCAGGAGGCCTGGCTGCACGTGCCCGACAAGCCGGCGGTGATTCGCGAATGCGTGCGCGTTCTCAAGTCCGGTGGCGTGCTGGCCTTCACCGACGTCGCGCTGCGCTCAAGCCTGAGCGAACAGGAAGAAGCCCGCATGGGCGCGGAAATGCAGGCGCCGGGCATCGCCTCGGCCGAGCGTTACCTCGAACTGCTGCGCGACCAGGGCTGCAGCATCATCAGTCACGAAGACCTCTCCGCCGAATGGACCGCCACCCTGGTCAAGCGCCTGGCCATGTACCGCAGCCTGGCCGACACCACTGTGGCCAAGTTCGGCCAGGCACACTTCGATGCCTGGGACCATACCTACAGCTTTTTCGTCGGCCTGTTCGTGGCCGGCAAGCTGGGCGGGGCGCGCATCGTGGCGCGCAAGGCCTGAAGCCGGGTTGCCGCGCATGAGCCCGATCACCCACTTTCTGGTCGGCTGGGCGGCACTCGAACGGGCACTGCCGGCCAGACGCGACAAGGCCCTGGTAACCCTGGCAGGCCTGGCGCCCGACTTAGACGGCATCGGCATCGTGGTCGATTTCGCCACCCGCAGCCTGGGCATGCCGGCGACCAACTACTACCAGGACTATCACCGCTTGCTCGGCCATGGCCTGCCCGCGGTGCTTCTGATCACCCTCTTCGTATTCGCCTGCGCGAAGCAGCGCGGCCGCGCCGCCTTGCTGGCGATCGTCAGCGTGCATCTGCATTTCCTGTGCGACTTGATCGGCTCGCGCGGCAATGGGCCGGACGACATCTGGGGCATCTGGTACTTCGCGCCGTTTACCACCGCTTACGAGATCGCCTGGCCCGGGCAATGGCCGCTGGTCGGCTGGCAGAACATGTTGATCACCGCGGTCCTGATCGGGTTTGTGCTCAATCGCGCCTGCCGGCTCGGCTATTCGCCGCTCGCCCTGGCGAGCAACCGGATCGACCAAGAAGTCGTTGCGACCTTGCGTCGCTGGCGCGCGCGCATGTTGGGTACCCCCGCC
Organism: Burkholderiales bacterium; assembly: GCA_043786185.1. Taxonomy (GTDB): domain Bacteria; phylum Pseudomonadota; class Gammaproteobacteria; order Burkholderiales; family JAEUOS01; genus JAEUOS01. The sequence goes on along the minus strand of JAYVWK010000401.1, from coordinate 307 downwards.
GGCAAACCATAGGCAAACCGCCTTACAAGGAACGATAGGCTTCCCACACCTTCGCCAACCGCTTGACCGACACCGGCATCGGCGTGCGCAGCTCCTGTGCATATAGCGAACCCCGCAGATCCTCCAACAGCCAGCGAAACTCCTCCCGTGTGATTAAAGGAGCCTACTTTGCAAATTTCGACGATAGCTGTTTGTGGAATTGCGCTGAGCCTGCGCCAGGTGGCACGATTCGCATCGTGCAAGTTGTCATCGACACAAACATCCTGGTTTCCGCGCGTCTCAGTTTGCGCGGAGCATCGTACATCCT
>JAYVWK010000400.1:0-5773 GCA_043786185.1 Burkholderiales bacterium | reverse complement strand
TGGGCGACGGTGAGGTGCCTTCGCTGATGATCAGGCCAACCGAAGCTCGCTGCGCGTAATACTGTGTCATCAGGTGGTTCGGCAGATTGCCGGTGGCGCGATTGCGCGTCAGCGGCGCCATCACCATGCGGTTCCGCAGTTTCATCGGGCCGACAAAGGCTGCTTCGAATAAGAGGGTCATGATTGCTTTTCCTGGCATGAGGGCCGCAATGGCTGAGCGCAAAACCGCTTGCAATTGAAGATGTAAAGCCGCATGGTCGCAGCGCGCGCGGCGCGAAATTGTCGCGCCTGGCGAGTCGATCGCCTGCGCAACAGCAGGCACGACAGGTCGACCACCCTTTGCAAGATAGAGGCGCCACGCCGGCTTAGCGCTTTCTTTCCAGGCGTTTGCGAATCAAATCGCGCGTCTCGCGCGCTGCCAACGCATAAGGGCCTTCCGCCAGCGCCGCCGCCTCGATCAGCAGCAGCGCCTCATCGTCGCGCCCTTGATCGGATACCGTCTGTGCCAGATTGTTGATCACCGCCACCGACTGCGGGTGGCGCTGCACGGCCTCGCGCAACACCGCTTCCGCGCGTTCAAGATCACCCAGCGCATGGTGGCCGTTGGCCAGGCCGATCTGTGCGGTCAGGTTGTGCGGCCAACGGCCGAGAAATGTCGTGAACGCCGTGGTCGCCGCCTGCGCACTGCCGACCCGCCCCATCGCCACCACCGCCGCCAGATAGTCAGCTTCAGTGGCGGTCACCGGAATTGCGTCCGGCGGCAAACTCACCATCGCCCAATACTTGCTGTTCTTCCAGGTGTATTCGAGCACCGACAGCGGCATCACCAGGCGGCGCTTTTCGCCCGAACGCAGCACCAGCTCACGCTTCGGATAATCGTAGCCGACCACCACCGCGTAATGCCAGATCGGCACCGGCCACACGCCGTAATCCTGCAGCACGATCACCGGCGTGCCGGCGGCCACTTCGCGCAGCAGATCGGCGTAGCTTGGCGCCAACTGATAAGACACCATGTCGTAGCGGCGCGGCGCGGCCAGCATCTCGACTTGCAGGCTACCCTGGCGCGCCGGCAGGTAGACCTGCGGCACCAGCAACTCCGGTGTGACCTGCCCGTTGAAAGCGGCTATGGTGGTCGCCAGCGCGGCCGGGCCGCACTGGTAATCCTGTTGCGGAAAAAACGGCACCTGCGACAGTTCAACCCGCTCTAGCAAGCCAGCCGGCCAGGCGTCACCAAGCGCGCTGGTCTGCGGCGCCAACAGCGCGCAGCCGCTCAATCCGGTGAGCGCCAGAAAAACGCCCGCCAGCAGGCGGGCGCTGCGCAACATTGACTGAAGCTGCGTCATTTCCAGTTGAAATAAACCACCAGGCCGATCACGATCAGCAAGGCCCAGCCCCAGCCATTGGTCGTCGCACCGGCCGGCAAAGCGCCCAGGTTGCCGGCAACCGTACGCACGTCGCTGTCGGTCATCGCGGCCACCCGTTGGCGCGCCTGTTGCGGATCGACGCCCAAGGCCTGCAACTGCCCCGACACCTCAGCCCGGTTGAGAGCGCTCAGCAGCACCGCACGCTGGCCTTCGGCGCTGCTTACCGCCAGCACCTGGTCGGCGCCAACCATGCCGGCATGCGCGCCCGGGAACTGAAACAACATGAGAGAGGCGATCAGCAAGCGGCAAATCATCTTGATTCCTGTGAATTTCATGAAAGTCTCCAGTGGGAAAAGAGTGGGGAAAAAATTGTGTCGATACTTTTACGACTGATGATGGTGGATGCACACGGGTCATTTATCGGCCATTGGGCACCTCCATGTTGGAACGATACGACCGACGGTGTGCTGTCAGTTGCCTTTTTTCAAGTCGTTCTTGAGGTCGCCATAGGCGGCCTGGGCCTTGCCTGCCGTCTTTTCCATCTTGCCTTTCTGCTCCAGATTCAGATTGCCCACCGCACGCCCGGCCACTTCCTTGACCTTGCCCTTGACTTCTTTGACGCGCCCCTTGGCCTGATCCTTGTTCATGCTTTTTCTCCTTGAATTGAAATTGCGGAAGTTTCTTCGATGGGTAGCTTGAATACGCAGGCGACCCCGTTTACAACAGTGCGCCGGCGCGACCCCGTGGTCTGTTCGGCAGCGCACGCAGGGCCCCTAAAGAAGCCGCCCGGCGAGCCTGGCCATCCATTCCTTGAAACGCAGCAACGGTCCCCGCCGCGCCCAGCTTTCTGCATCGATCGACTGCGAAGCGGCGAGGTCGCGCGCGAACATGGCCTGCATGCGCGCCGCGAAGTCGCGGCCCAGGACCACCGCGTTGACCTCGTCGTTGTCGAGCGCGCTGCGCCAGTCGAGATTACTCGACCCGACCGTCGACCAGACGCCGTCGATCACCGCGGTTTTTGAATGCAGCAGCGCACCGCCGCGCTCATACAGCTTGACCCCGCCGGCGAGCAGTTGGGCATAGTGCGCTCGGCCGGCATGAAACACCACCGAAGAATCGCTGTATCCCGGCAGGATCAGCTTGACTTCGACACCCCGCGCGGCGGCGTCGGTGAGCGCCTTGAGCAATTGCGGATCGGGCACAAAATAGGCATTGGTCAAATGCACATGCTTCTCGGCATTGCCGATCGCCGATATCAGAGTCAGGTACATGAAACTGTAGGGATCGTCCGGCGTGCTGCCGATGGCGCGCACGATGTCGCCCCCGCTTACCACCGGCGGTGGAAAGTATTGCTTCGCAGCCAGCGGCGGCGCCTTTTGCTTGCGCCATGTTTCAATGAAAAGCTTCTGCAATTCGGCCACCACCGGGCCGTCGATCTGCAGATGGGTGTCACGCCAGGTGTCGGTCGCGCGTACTGCCTTGCCCGCTCGCTGCGCCACCGATCCTGAGGAATAGACGCTGCTGATGTTGATGCCGCCGATGAATGCGGTGCGGCCATCGACCACCAGAATTTTTCGGTGGTCGCGATGATTGACGCGCCATGCCGCGCGACTCGCAAGCGGGCTCAAGGGATTGAACTCCAGCACCGCGATGCCGCCGGCGACGAGACGTTCGAAAAAGGCCTTGGGAGTGCCGAAGGCACCGAAGCTGTCGTAGATCAGATTGACCTGCACGCCGCGCCCCTGCCGCTCCAACAAGGCTTCTGCGAACCGCCGGCCGATCTCATCGTCCTCGATGATGTACGACTCGATGTTGATATGGTCGGTGGCGGCGCGGATCGCGGCGAACATCGCGGCATAGGTGGCCGGGCCATCTTCCAGCAGCGTGACCTTGTTGCCGATCACAAGCGGGCTGCCGACGATCGATTGTTCCAGCGCGATCTGCTTTTCCAGGATGTCCAAGTCGCCGGATCGGCGCTTGAGTTCAGCTACGATTGCCGCGCTGCGGCTGGCGGAAACCGGACCGCTCGCGCTGGCGAACCTGGCCGCCTGCGCACCATGTCGCGCCAGCACCGCATCGCTATCGGGTAGCGTTGCACAGCCGGCCGCTGCGAACAGGCACAGGCCGACTGCGGCCGCCAGCGCGCGGGCGGGATGGCGCGGCATGCGCGTGCCACAGGGCCGCTCGCGCAGCGTCGCTGGCGAGATCGAATATCGACTCACATGGCCGGCTGCGTGCCGCACCAGGCCCGGCATCGCATGCGGGCTGGCGCCGGGGTTGAGGGTCGCGACCACGTCACGCCTGACCTGCTTGCGCCAGTGGAAGGTCGGGGGATAGCAGAGCACGCCTGCCGCCGCCGCCACTCGAACCGGGCGTACCGCTGGCCGGCGCCACCGATGTTGCTTCAGCCCCGCTGAAGGAAGCACCGGTGCAGGCACCCACCGCAAGCACGATCAACACCAAGAGACAAGGCAACGCATACTTCATTGAAACTCCAGATTGGTGAAGGGCCTCGGTCTACAGACCCGGCACTGTTGCCAGTGCACCCGCCGACCACTGCGACATTACTCTTGCAGGGCCTGACTCTCCGTGCCCCATCGCACACATGCTTCGATACTGGTCGCCGTGGCGCCTGGCAGGGCCGCGTAATCGTCATCGCCGGTCATGACTTGCCGATCGGTCATCGGCCGCGGCGAGTCGCCCCGGACCGAGGCACACCGCGGCGCTCTCGTCGATGGCCTGCACCAGCTCCGCCGGCGGCGCCTGCTGTCGGCGCGAACCGAACACATGCGAATAGGCCCAGGTGAACTCCGCCCCCATCAGAAAGATTTGCGCGGAGTAGTAGACCCAGACCATGAGCGCCACCAATGAACCGGCTGCGCCAAACCCGCTGGCGACACCGCTTCTGCCGATATAGAAACCGATCACCGCCTTGCCGACGGTGAACAGCAGCGCGGTAAGCGCCGCGCCGATCCGTACTTCACTCCAGGCGATGCGTACCCGCGGCATGATCTTGTAGATCAGGGCGAACATACCGGTGGTGAGCGCGAAACTGAACCCTAAATTGACCACATGGGCGGCAAGCGCCATCTCGCCAAATGCCGGCGACCACCACTTGGTCAGCGCCGACAGCGCGGCGCTGAATACCAGCGAAACCATCAAGATGAAGCCGATGCCCAGAATCATGCCGAACGACAACAGGCGCGAGCGCACCAAGCCCAACAGCCCGCCCGCGGTCAAACGTCCGGGAGCGCGCCAGATGCGGTCCAGCGCGTTCTGCAGTTCGCCGAATACGCTGGTCGCACCCACCAGCAACAACACCACGCCGACCACGGTCGCGGTTAACCCCTGCGCCGGCGCCCTGACGCTGTCGAGCAGCGACTGCACCGCCAGCGCCCCCTGTGGCCCCATCAGGTTTTCGAGATGCTCGGCGATTTCGCCGCGCGCCGCCTCTTCACCGAACACCAGCCCTGCGATCGAGATCGCGATCAGCAGTACCGGAGTGATCGAAAACATGGTGTAGTAGGCTAGCGCCGCGCCCATGCTCTGCGCGTAGTCGTCGTACCAGGCGTTGAACGCGGTCTTGACCAAGAGCCAGGTTTGACGGGCATTCATCGCGATGGCCGGGTTGGCGTCCTGCCATGCGATCAAGGGCACGCTGCACGCATCGTGTGAGGCGGGTGGGGCCGACGAATTGGGCGTCGAGACGCGATCCGCGTGGCCGCGGCTGATTGCCCACCCACCATCGGCTACACCAACGCCCGCAAGCAGGTGCCGGCTGCGGGCTGGCGCTCGCCCTGCCGCTCGCTTAGCGGGACGGTGCCGCCGGCGGCACGATGATTACCGTGTCACCGCCGGTCTTGCCGCGCTGACCGGTGTCGCCGGTGGCACCGGTATCACCGGTGGCGCCAGTAGCGCCGGTACCGCCGGCTGATCCGGTCGACCCGGTGGCGCCTGACGCACCGGTCGGCCCGGCAGGGCCGGGCACCGGCGCCGGCACGGTCACCACTGATGGCGTCGTCACCACCGTCGGCCTGTCACACGCACTCACTGAGAGCGCCACAAGTACCGCTGAAAACATCATTGACTTGTTCATTTGGATTCCTTTTGGATGGTTGATTCCGGCCGCTCCGGCACAAGGTTTTTCAAAGGCTTGGCGGAAACGCGGAATCGGAGCGGAATAATAGGCTCTGGCCGGATCAATCTCCGTTCGCTGACCAACATAAGGCAAATAATCGGATGTCGCGGATCGGTCGCATGCGCACTGCTCCAAAGCGCAGCATGGAAGTTTTTTCAGGCGGCGCACGCGAGCGCTGTGTTGGCAAGCGCACAGTCAGTCCGGCCAATCTCGCGCAAGACTGCAAACCTGCCGTGACGATCAAGCCGTTTCCAGCCGCCGCGCCGATCGC
>JAYVWK010000399.1:0-3218 GCA_043786185.1 Burkholderiales bacterium | reverse complement strand
CGCGGCGGCATCTTGCTGATATACGCACTGGACCTGGACGTGCTGGACGCCGACGCCGTGCTCAAGCGCGCCAAGGGCGACCTGCAGATCGGCCCGCGTCCCGACACCAGCTATCACTTTGTCGCGGCGGCGCCTTCGGATCTCGCCCTGCGCCCGGTGGTGATCGGCACCGGCCCCTGTGGCCTGTTCGCCGGATTGATTTTGGCGCAGATGGGCTTTCGCCCCCTCATCCTCGAGCGCGGCAAGGCCGTGCGCGAGCGCACCGTCGATACGTTCGGCCTGTGGCGCAAGCACGTGCTGGATCCGGAATCGAACGTGCAGTTTGGCGAAGGCGGCGCGGGCACGTTTTCCGACGGCAAGCTGTACAGCCAGATCAAGGATCCGAAACACCACGGCCGCAAGGTACTGACTGAATTCGTCCGCGCCGGCGCGCCCGAAGAAATCCTGACCGTCAACAAGCCGCATATCGGCACCTTCCGCCTGGTGACGATGGTCGAGCACATGCGCGCCAGCATCCTGTCGCTGGGTGGCGAGATCCGCTTCGGCAGTCGCGTCGACGACTTGCACATCGAAGCCGGCCAGGTGCGCGGCATCACCCTGGCCGATGGCGAAACGATTCGCGCCGATCACGTGGTGCTGGCCGTCGGCCATAGTGCGCGCGACACCTTCGAGATGCTGCACAGGCGCGGCGTGTTCATGGAAGCCAAGCCGTTCTCGGTGGGCTTTCGCATCGAGCATCCGCAATCGCTGATCGACGAGCGGCGCTTCGGCCCGCAGGCCGGGCATCCCCTGCTGGGCGCCGCCGATTACAAACTGGTGCACCACTGCAGCAACGGCCGGTCGGTGTACAGCTTTTGCATGTGCCCGGGCGGCACCGTGGTGGCGGCCGCGTCGGAGCCGGGTCGCGTCGTTACCAACGGCATGAGCCAGTATTCGCGCAACGAACGCAATGCCAACGCCGGCATCGTGGTCGGCATTTCGCCGCAGGATTATCTGGTGCACGCGCCTGAAGGCGGCCCGCTGGCCGGCATCGCGCTGCAGCGGCATTGGGAAGGCATGGCCTTCGACGTGGGCGGCGGCAACTACGATGCACCGGCGCAGCGCGTCGGTGATTTCCTGGCGCGCCGCCCCTCGCGGCAGATGGGCGCGGTGCTGCCGTCCTACACGCCGGGCGTGCGCCTGGGCGAACTCGATGCCTGCCTGCCGCGTTATGCCATCGATGCCATCCGCGAGGCGTTGCCTGCCTTCGACAAGCAGATCCGTGGATTCGCCATGGACGATGCCCTGCTGACCGGCGTGGAAACGCGCACCTCGTCCCCGCTGCGCATCCGCCGCGGTGATGATTGCCAAAGCATCAACGTTCGCGGCCTGTATCCGGCTGGCGAAGGCGCAGGTTATGCCGGCGGCATCCTGTCGGCGGGTGTGGACGGCATCAAGATCGCCGAAGCCGTGGCCTACGCGATCACCGGCACCTCGCCCGACTAGCTGGCGCGCAGTGCGCGTTTCAGGATCTTGCCGGTCGCGGTCATCGGCAAGGCATCGACGATTTCAACGATGCGCGGATATTTGTAGGCGGCCATCCGTTCGCGACACCAGTCGATCAGTTCGTCCGGCGTCAGCGACTGTCCCTGGCGCAGCACCACCACCGCCTTGATCTCTTCGCCATGCACCGGATGCGGTACGCCGATCACCGCGACCAGCGCGATGGCCGGGTGCGTCATCAGCACTTCTTCGATCTCGCGCGGATAGACATTGAAGCCGCCGCGGATCACCATGTCCTTGATCCGGTCGACCACGAAGAAATTTCCGTTGGCGTCGCGCCGGCCAATGTCGCCGGTATGGAACCAGCCATTGCGGATGGCCTGCGCGGTGGCCTCGGGGCGCTTGTAGTAACCCTTCATCACATTGTGCCCGCGCACCACGATCTCGCCGTCCTCGCCATCGGGCAGGGGCTGGTCCGCATCGTTGAAGATGGCCACTTCCACGCCGAAGATCGGCTGGCCGACGCTGCCGGGAATCCGTTCCGAATCGAGATGGTTGAAGGTCGCCACGGGACTGGTTTCGGACAGGCCGAAGCCTTCAAGGATGATTACGCCAAAGTTCTGCTCGAACTGGCGCAACACCGCGACCGGCATCGGCGCACCGCCGGACACACCCAGTCGCAAGCGCGCGGCAATCGCCTTCAGGTCATGCTTGTCGGCAGCATCAGGCGAGTTGACCAAGCCGATATACATGGTCGGCACACCACAGAAGACCGACACGCCGTAGCGTGCCATCGCCTGGAAGGCAGCGTCGGGCTCGAAGCGGATCATCAGCACCATGGCCGCACCGGTGGCCACCACGGCATTCATCTGCACGGTCTGGCCGAAGGTGTGGAACAGCGGCAACGCGATCAGTTGCACGTCGCTGCTGTCGAGCTTGGTAAGTGCCACGCAGCACATCACATTCATGACGATGTTGGAATGGGAAAGCTCGGCACCTTTCGGCGTACCCGTGGTGCCAGAGGTGTACAGGATGACCGCGGTGTCGTCGGCGTCGGTATGCGCGGTGTCGCCCGTCGCCGGCTGCCCGTGCATCAGCTGCACCAGGGTCTTGCTGCCCGCGATCGGCGACGGCGTCGCCGGGTTGGCGGTCATCAGGAAAAAGTGCTCGCACGAGTCGGTGCGGTTGAAGGCGTCCCAACCTTCCTGGCCCATCGGCAGGTCGGCGCTGCCTTCGAAGCACAGGTATATGCGCGCATCGGAATCCTCGAGATGATAGGCGATTTCCGGCGCCTTCAGCAAAATGTTCAGCGGCACCACCACGGCCGCGGCTTTCAGGATGCCGTAGTAGGCGATGGGAAAATAAGCCAGGTTGGGGCAGCTCAATGCGACCTTGTCGTTGGGCCGGATACCCAGGCCGCGCAGGCCGTTGGCAAGCTGGTTTGCGGCCGCGTCCAGTTGCGCGTAGGTCAGCGATTGGGCCCCGGCGTGCACCGCGACCTTGTCCGGAAACAGCGCGGCGTTGCGCACGAGGTTGCTGGCAATATTGATCATCGGCGAACGGGCTCCGGCTGAGGGCTAGCATTGGATTTCATCACAACAATGAACGCAATCTGGACTGCCGCGCCGCCCATCTGGCGGCAGCGCCCGACCCGTCGCACAATGACCGGATGAAAACCTGGATCGTCCTCAGCTTAGCGTTTTTGTCGACCGCCGGCGCCGCGGCGGCGCCCGCGC
>JAYVWK010000398.1:0-6194 GCA_043786185.1 Burkholderiales bacterium | reverse complement strand
AGCCCTGCATTATAGCAAGTTCGGCTTGTTGCGCGCAAGGCAGAGTCTCTCGCCCTTGATGCGCCGCGATCAGCGCCACGGCCCTGCGGCTTCCGGCCCCTTCCCGCATCGGTATACTTGAAACGGTGAATCTACTGCGTGCACTTGCGAAAGTCAGCGGCTTTACGCTGGCATCGCGCATTACCGGCCTGGCACGTGAATTTCTGATTGCGCGGGCTTTCGGGGCATCGGCCTATACCGATGCCTTCTTTGTCGCATTCCGCATTCCGAATCTGTTGCGACGTCTGTTCGCCGAGGGCGCGTTTTCACAGGCCTTCGTGCCGATCCTGGCGCAATCCAAGCATCGTGCCGGGGACGACGAAACCCGTGCGCTGATCGATCACACCGCCGGCATGCTGGCACTCGTGCTGTTCGTGGTCTCAGTCATCGGCATCGCCTGCGCGCCGCTCATCATCTATGTGAGCGCGCCCGGGTTCGCAGCCCTGCCCGACAAGTTCGCAGTCACCGTCGAGATGCTGCGCATCACCTTTCCCTACATCCTTTTCATCGGCCTGACCGCGTTCGCCGGCGCGGTGCTCAATACCTGGAGCCGCTTCTCGGTACCCGCATTCACCCCGGTACTGCTCAATCTTTCGTTCATCGGTTGTGCGCTGTGGCTGGCGCCGCATGTGGAGCCGCCGGTAATGGCGCTGGCCTGGGCGGTGCTGCTGGGAGGGGCCGCCCAGCTGGCCCTGCAGCTGCCGGCGCTGATGCGCATCGGTCATCTGCCGCGACTGCGTCTGGACTGGCATCACCCCGGGGTGCGGCGCATCCTCAAGGGCATGGCACCGGCCCTGCTTGGGGTGTCCGTGGCGCAGATCAGCCTGCTGCTCAACACCATAATCGCGTCGTTCCTCAAAAGCGGCAGCGTGTCATGGCTGTATTACGCAGATCGCTTGATGGAGTTCCCGACCGGCATGCTCGGTGTGGCCTTGGGCACCATCCTTCTGCCCAGTCTGGCCAAGGCGGTGGCCGACAATGACGCGGAGCGCTATTCGGCGCTGCTCGACTGGGGCTTGCGGCTGACATTTCTGTTGGCCTTGCCGGCGGCCGTCGGCCTGGCGGTGCTGGCTACGCCACTGGTTGCCACCTTGTATCACTATGGCGCATTCGGTGCCCTCGATGTCGCCGCCACGCGCGCCGCGCTGATGGCCTACGCCATTGGCCTGGTTGGCCTGATCCTGGTGAAAGTCCTGGCGCCGGGTTTCTATGCGCGCCAGGATATCGCCACGCCGGTGCGCATCGCCATCATGGCCCTGGTGGCAACCCAGGTCATGAATGCGCTGTTCGTCTGGCCGCTGGGTCATGCCGGTCTGGCTTTGTCGATCGGCCTGGCGGCATGCATGAACGCCGCCATGCTGTGGCGCTTGCTGGTACGGCGCGGCATTTATCTTCCGCGGCCCGGGTGGATTGCATTCGTTGCGCGCTTAGTCGTTGCGGTGTTGCTGATGGGGGCCGCGATCTGGTTGTTGGCACCGGGCGACGCACAGTGGCTGGCCATGGGCACGCGACCGCTTTTCCGGGTGTCGATGCTGGCAGGCATTGTCGGCGCTGGCGCGCTGGTGTATTTTGCGGTCCTGGGCCTCATGGGCTTCCGGCCGGCCGACTTCAGGAGATCTGCCAATTGAGTGTGGACCCTTTGCAGCGTTTTCGCGATGCCGTAGCGCCAGAGCGCGTGCGCTTCAATCTGGCCGAAGCGGCGCTGCTGTGCGCGCAGGATGCCTACCCCGATCTTGACGTGCGTTCCACCCTGACCGATATTGAGCGTCTGGGAACGACACTGGCGCAGCGCCTGCCGACCGATTTCCCCGCCACTCACCGGCTGCTGGCGCTCAACAATTACCTGTTTCGCGAACTCGGTTTCGCCGGCAACCAGAACGAGTACTACGACCCGCGCAACAGCTTTTTGAACGACGTGCTGGCGCGCAAGACCGGTATACCGATCACGCTGTCGATTTTGTATCTGGAAATCGGCCAGCAGTTGGGGCTCAAGCTCAAGGGAGTTTCGTTCCCCGGCCATTTTTTGGTGAAGTTGCGGGTCAATGGTGGCGAGCTTGTGCTCGACCCGTTTGCCGGCGGCAAGCTGCTGTCCGAAGACGACCTGCGGCAGCGCCTGGCGCAGTTTGCCGGCGAGGCGGCAGCCAAGACTTTGCCACTGGAGGACTTCCTGGAGCCGGCCACACCGCGCCAGATACTGGCGCGCCTGTTGCGCAATCTCAAGGGAATCTATCTCGAAGCCGGCGACCTTGAGCGCGCCCTGGGCGTGATGCACCGCTTGGTGATTCTGCTGCCGGATGCGCCCGAAGAGCGGCGTGACCGCGGCCGCGTCTATGCCCGGCTCGAATGTCCACGCGCCGCTATGGACGATCTTGGGCATTACGCAGTCGCGAGACCGGCAGCCGAAGATGCGGCACAAGTGGCGGCAGATCTCGCCGCTGTGACGATTCAGACGGCACGCCTGAATTGAGTTCGCTGCGCCGCCGGCGGCCGCCCCGTCATTCGCCGAATGCTTCGCCATCGCGGCGTGGATCAGCCGCACCGGCCCAGTGGCATTTCACGCGGGTCGGCGCTTGCGCTGCTGGACACACCCGCTCGATCGCATGCACGCCGCTTTCGATCGACAGCTCGGTCACATCATGGCCGAGTGCGCGCAAGCCTTGCGTCACGTCGGCCGGGAAGCGATAACGCTCAAGTTCCAGCGTACCCCTGGCGCCCAGATTGCGACTGCCGAAATTCGGCAATGCCAGTACTTCCTTGAGCGGCAGTTTCCAATCCAGGCTGCCGACCAGTACCTTGGCTACGAAACTGATGATGACACTGCCGCCGGGTGACCCGGCGACAAGTTTAAGCGGGCCGCGGCTGCCGTCGTCGCGGCGCTCGAACACCAGCACCGGCGACATCGAACTGCGCGGGCGCTTGCCCGGTTCGACCCGATTGGCCACCGGCTTGCCGTCGTGTTCAGGCACGAAGGAAAAGTCGGTCAACTGGTTATTGAGGATGAAACCGTTGACCATCAGGTGGGCGCCGAAGATGGTTTCGATGGTGGTCGTCATCGAGACGGCGTTGCCGCGCGCATCGACGATCGACAAATGCGAGGTCGACGGCAGCTCCGGCGACTGGTCATCGGCGCGCGCCAGCTTGACGCCCGGCGGGCTGCCGGGCAATGCCACACCGGAGGCGGTAGCGCCAATCTCGCGCGAGCGCGCGGCAAGATAATGTCGGTCGGTGAGGCCGCCCGGTACATAGGTGAAATCGGCATCCGCCACATAGCGGTTGCGATCGGCGAACGCCAGCTTGGCGGCCTCCGAGAACAGGTGTACCGCCTCGACCGACATCGGCGCGGCGGCGGCGAAGCCGGTGCTCTCCAACATGCTCAGCATCTGTGCCAGCGCGATGCCGCCGGAAGAGGGCGTGGGCATCGAACATATCTCGTAACGGCGGTAGCTGAAGCACAGCGGTTCGCGCAGTTTGGCCTGGTAGTTTTTCAGGTCTTCCGTGGTCAGGCTACCGGGATTGGTGCCATGCGCCCTGACCTCCGCCACCATCGCGCGCGCACTGGCGCCCATGTAGAAGCTGTCGGCGCCATGGCGCGCGATGTCGCGCAAGAGCGAGGCGTAGGCCGGATTGCGAATCACCGAGCCGGCCGGTTTGGATGAGCCGTCTTCCTCGAAGTACAGGGCGCGTGCTTCCGGGTCGCGCTTGAGGTTCTGGTCGACCGCCAGCCAGCGTGCCAGTTGCGGGCCGATCGGGTAACCCTGATCGGCCAGCCGGATCGCCGGTTCGAAGAGTTTGCGCCACGCCAGGCGTCCGTGCTTCTTGTGCGCCATTTCGGCCAGTCGCAACACCCCCGGCACGCCGACCGAGCGGCCGCCCACTAAGGCTTCGCGAAACTGCATCGGCTGATTGCCGCCGTTCATGAACAAGCCCGGCCCTACCGCCATCGGCGCGGTTTCACGGCCGTCGTAAGCTTCGACGGCGCCGCTGCGCGCGTCGTAATTGAGCAGGAACGCGCCGCCGCCGATACCCGAGGAATGCGGTTCGACCAGACCCAGCACCAGTTGCACGGCAATCGCGGCATCCACCGCGCTGCCGCCGCGCTTGAGTATTTGCCGCCCGGCATCGCTGGCCAGCGGATGAGCGGCCGACACCATGAAGCGCGTTCCTTTGGTGGTGGACTTTTCCTGGAACACGCTGCCGATCGGAAACTGGCCCACGCCCAGGGGCTGGGCGTGGGCCAGGCCTGCCGCCAGCAACAGTGCCGTCGCAAGAATTTTCATTGTGTGCTTGTGTCGTGGCCCGCTTATCGATCAGGTCGATGCGTGCTTGCCTACTTCGGTGCCATGCGAATCGCACCGTCGAGGCGGATGGTCTCGCCATTGAGCATGGCGTTTTCGATGATGTGGCGCGCCAGAGCCGCATATTCCTCGGGGCGACCCAGGCGCGGCGGAAACGGCACCTGCTTGCCCAGGGAGTCTTGGGCTTCCTGCGGCAGGCCCATGAGAAGTGGCGTGAGGAAGAGGCCGGGCGCGATGGTCACCACGCGGATACCGTCGCGCGCCAGGTCGCGCGCGATCGGCAGCGTCATGCCGACGATGCCGCCCTTGGACGCCGAATAAGCGGCCTGGCCGATCTGGCCGTCATAGGCCGCGACCGAAGCGGTGTTGATGATCACACCGCGCTCGCCACCGGCATTCGGTGTGCCCTTGGTCATCGGTTCGGCTGCCAGGCGGATCATGTTGAAGGTGCCGATCAAGTTGACGCTGATGACGCGGGTGAACAGGTCGAGTCGATGCGGCCCATTCTTGCCGACGGTTTTTTCCGCGCCGCCGATGCCTGCGCAATTGATCAGGCCATGCAGCGCGCCGTAAGCTGCGAGCGTGGCGGCGACTGCCGCACGGCCGTCGTCTTCCGAAGAAACATTGCATTTGACGAAATGCGCGCCGATCTCGGTGGCCACTTGCGCACCGCGCTCGGCATTCATGTCGGCGATCATCACGCGGGCGCCGTTGCCGGCGAGCATGCGCGCACTTGCCTCGCCCAGGCCGGAGGCGCCGCCGGTGACTAAGAAAACGTTGTTGGAAATTTCCATGATGAGACTTTCCTGATTGCTCGTTTGGCTGCATGGTCGGTTCGCCCGCGTCCGCCGCAAAAATCTTTCAAAACAAAAGGGCGGCCCGCTATTGCTGCGTGGACCGCCCTTCCACATGGGTCCGGTCATGCCTTGGCTACAACAGGGGCACGATCAAAAGCGCGACGATGTTGATGATCTTGATCAGCGGATTGATCGCCGGGCCAGCCGTGTCCTTGTAGGGGTCGCCCACGGTGTCACCGGTCACCGCCGCCTTGTGCGCGTTCGAACCCTTGCCGCCGTGATTGCCCTCCTCAATGTACTTCTTCGCATTGTCCCAGGCGCCGCCACCGGTGCACATGGAAATCGCCACGAACAGGCCGGTGATGATGGTGCCCATCAGCACACCGCCCAAGGCCTTGGGCCCGAGGATCAAGCCCACCAGCACCGGCACCAGCACCGGCAACAGTGAAGGCAGCATCATTTCCTTGATCGCCGCGGTGGTCAGCATGTCGACCGCACGGCTGTATTCCGGCTTGGCCGTGCCTTCCATGATGCCCTTGATCTCGCGGAACTGGCGCCGTACTTCTTCAACCACGGCACCTGCCGAACGCCCCACCGCTTCCATCGCCATCGCGCCGAACAGGTAGGGAATCAGGCCACCGATGAATAGCCCGATGATCACGTTGTGATCCGACAGGTCGAACAGCGTCTTGGTGTTCTTGACCGCGTCAAGCGCATGCGTGTAGTCGGCGAACAGTACCAGTGCGGCAAGACCGGCCGAACCGATGGCATACCCCTTGGTCACCGCCTTGGTGGTATTGCCCACCGCATCCAGCGGGTCGGTGATGTCGCGCACCGACTTTGGCATCTCGCTCATTTCGGCAATGCCACCGGCGTTGTCGGTGATCGGGCCGTAGGCGTCGAGGGCGACAATGATGCCGGCCATCGACAACATCGAGGTGGCGGCGATCGCAATGCCATACAGTCCGGCCAGGGCGAAAGCCGAATAGATCGCCAGGCAGATCACGATGACAGGCCAGGCGGTCGATTTCATCGAAACCGCGATGCCGGCAATGATGTTGGT
>JAYVWK010000397.1:0-3642 GCA_043786185.1 Burkholderiales bacterium | reverse complement strand
GGTGGCAGCCCAGGCTGCAAGCCAGGGCGCGATCGCCTATGACGTGCCGGGCGTGCGCTTTTCGCATCGCGGCGACGCATGCAGCTTCGATGCATTCATCGCCGATTTCGGACTGCGTGACGCGAGCCTCGATGCACTGGCTGCCATCGTGCGCGGTGCAGATACCGGCCAGCCCGGCTTGACGCCACAATCCGCCGGCTTGCTGGCGATTTCACTTGGGCTATCGGTCAATTTCCAGGATGACCATGCGATGCTTGAACAAGGGTTGGTGATCTACGACGCCTTGTACGCATGGCAGAAGGCGGCGGTCAATGAGGTCCACAATGCCGACCTTTTCAGGAAAAACCCATGAGCCTGCCAGACACGACTCCACCGGCTCCGGTCACATTGGCGGAAGCCTTTCGCTATTGGCTGAAACTGGGCTTCATCAGCTTCGGCGGCCCGGCCGGACAAATCGCGATCATGCATACTGACTTAGTCGAGAACAAGCGCTGGATATCGGAAAAGCGCTTTTTACACGCCCTCAACTATTGCATGGTGCTTCCCGGTCCCGAGGCACAACAGCTGGCGACCTATATCGGCTGGCTGATGCACCGCACCTGGGGCGGCATCATCGCAGGCGGTCTGTTCGTGCTGCCGTCGCTGTTCATCCTGATCGCGCTGTCATGGATCTACATGGCCTACGGCAATCTGCCGGTGGTGGCGGGTATTTTGTACGGCATCAAGCCGGCGGTCACCGCGATCGTGCTGCACGCCGCCTGGCGCATCGGTTCACGGGCACTGAAGAATGCCTGGCTGTGGGGCATCGCCGCGGCCGCCTTTGTTGCGATCTTCGCCTTGAAAGTGCCGTTTCCGGTGATCGTGATCGCCGCCGGCCTGATCGGCTGGGCCGGCGGCAAGTTCCTGCCCGAACGATTCGCCTTAGGCGGCGGTCACTCGGCGTCGAAGAAGTCATATGGGGCGGCGCTGATTGACGACCACACGCCCACACCTGCGCATGCCAGGTTCGCCTGGCCCAGACTGTGGCTGCTGGTGGCAGCAGGTCTGGTCCTGTGGGGCGGTGCGATGGCCGTGCTGCTCAAGGGCAACAGCGTGCTGGCGACCATGGGCTGGTTCTTCACCAAGGCCGCGCTGCTCACGTTCGGTGGCGCATACGCAGTGTTGCCCTACGTTTACCAGGGCGCGGTGGAGCAGCACCAGTGGCTCACCGCAACCCAGATGATCGATGGCCTGGCCCTGGGCGAAACCACGCCTGGCCCCTTGATCATGGTGGTGGCCTTCGTAGGCTTCGTCGGCGGCTGGAGTGGCGCGTTGTTCGGCCCCGATGCACTGCCGCTGGCAGGTGCCGCAGCCGCCGGCATAGTGACATGGTTCACCTTCCTGCCTTCATTCCTGTTCATCCTGGCAGGCGGCCCCTTGGTGGAATCAACTCATGGCAACCTCAAGTTCACCGCGCCGTTGACCGCCATCAGCGCGGCGGTGGTCGGGGTGATTCTCAATCTGGCCTTGTTCTTCGGCTATCACGTGTTCTGGCCAAAGGGACTTGATGGCGGCACCGAGTGGTTCGCCTTGCTGCTCTGGATGGCGGCGGTGGTCGCCTTGTTTCGCCTGAAAGTCGGGATGATTCCCCTGATCGCCGGATCGGGGGCCGTGGGTCTTGCGTACTCGCTTCTGCGCTGAGTGCCCCGGCGTACTTGCCTACGACATCCGCGCTACAGCCACCGGCGCGGGACCGAGCTATGCCCCAAGTAATTGCACACAGGGCGCACCAACGAAATCGCGGCCCAAGGGCGGCGATCAACTTTGCGTGAACGCGGGAATGTGACGCTTACTTTTTTGCGGCTACTGGCGCCGCTACCGGTGCGGGAGTGGCAGGCGCTGCTGCGGCAACCGGCGGCGGCGGCGGTGGTGGTTGAATGCCGGCACCCAGCACGGGCTTGAATTCCTTGCTTTCGGCTTTGGCTTTGGCGGCGTAATTGGCGGCGGCCTTGTCTTCGTACTTTGCCTGCAATTCCGACGCATTCTGCTTGGCCGCCGCGTCCTTGACCTTGGCTTCCTCGGCCTTGAGCGGATCCACTGGCGGCGGTGGCGGCAACTTCGCGCTGGCATGCGCGGCAAAAACCGCGATAACAACGGCTGCGATTCGGGTTTTCATGCGCTTTTCTCCTTGGCTTGTGGCGCGCCGGCCGGTATCGGGCCCGCGCCTGACGCAACCGGCGCGGCAGACGCGCCAGGCTTGTGTTCGTCGTACCAGTCTTCGTGATGCTCCTTGACCCAGGCTTCATCCACATAGCCGGTCTTCATGGCATCAAACGCGCCTTCAACGCCCACCGTGCCCATGTAGATATGCCCGGCCGCCATGCACATCATGAGCACAGTGGCGATCACATGCACAACGTTGGCCAATTGCATCACCGCCCGGCCCTGCTCGAAATTGGGAAAGTTGAGGACCAGCCCTGACGCGCTGACGGTCACCCCCAGACCCAAGAGGCCCACCCAAAACCAGATTTTCTCACCGGCGTTGAAACGCCCCGACGGCACATGCTGATCCGAAAATAGTCCGCCGGCCTTGCGCAACCAGATCAGGTCCCGAATCTTCGGCCCGTTGTCGCGCAAAAAGGTAAAGAACAGCACGATGACGGCCAGCGAAAAAACGGGACCCACGAAGTTGTGCAGGTTCTTGCACAACATGGTGAGCCATGCAAATAGCGTATGCCCGATGATCGGCAACAGCACAAACTTGCCGAACAGCATCACCAGGCCACTCAAGGCGAGAATCGAGAACGTGATGGCAACGGTCCAGTGCACGCTGCGCTCGAAACCGTTGAATCGCTGTACGCGGCGCCCGGTGCGCGGCGCCTTCAAGCGCATCGCGCCGCGCCACATGAAAAACACGGCGCAGGCCCCGAGCACCCCCGCCAGCAAAAGCCCACCCAAGGGGATCAATTGATTGTTGCGCTGCTGGCGCCAGGTTTCACCGCCCGATTGCATAAGCACGCCGGTCTCGACGCCACGGGTCGAGGTGAAATGCTCTTTTTCGGAACGCACATCGCGCCACACCGGCGAGTTGTTGCCCGGTTGTTGCTGCTGGCGTTGCGCCTGCTCAGCCGCATTCGGATTAAGCACCGAATCGAAAGTCTGCGCGCCCTTTTGCGGCTCGGCTTGCGCCCAGCCGACGCTTGAAACAAACGTCATGCAAACCAGCGTCAACCACAGCGCCAAACGGGTCGCGCCGCGCGAAGTCGAATCATTCATGCCGTGCTCCTCCTTGCTACTCGGCCTTGGCGTACTCGTTCTGATCCTGCTGGCGGCGCTTGATGGCCGCCTCCCAGGCAGTCTTGTCGCCGGCAGTCCATTGCGAGCCCACGGAATATGGCCCGGGGCCCGTCTCATAGGGGCGCGCATCGGGCTTACCTTGATATTTGCCTTGCTTGTAGGTGGTCGACTGGCCCAATTGCGACTGTTCGCCACACCCGGCCAAGGCACCTGCCAGCAACACGCCCAAGGACCCCGCCCATACCCGCTTGAAAGCTCGCATAAGGTCCCTTTCTAGGATTTGGCCGGTGCTGCCGGCGCGGGAGCCTGGCCGCCGCCCTTGGGCGCGCCGTAAGCCGAACTCCAGCCCCACACCTCGGCGCCACG
>JAYVWK010000396.1:0-30244 GCA_043786185.1 Burkholderiales bacterium | reverse complement strand
CAGCCCGCACAGCGCCAAGCCGCGGCAGGAGCACAGCCTCGTCGGCATGCGCCTCGGCCAGCAGCTGCATGCTCTGTTCCTGCGCCAGGCGGGCGGCCTGTTCCTTCAGACGCAAGTCGCCGACCCGATTGCGCAGCGGCTCGAACTTCTGCTCCGACTTCATGCGGGCTTCATCCATGCCGCGCAACTGCGTAGTCAGGCCGTCGAGTTCGGTGCGCACCCGCGCCAGTCCCTGTTCGCGCGTGAGACGCAGGTCGAGCGCGGCCTGCAGGCCGTTTTGCACCACCGCGTCATCCAGCGCTTCCAGCTCCGCACGCGCATCCACCGACTGCTGCCGCAGGTGCTCTACCTGCGCAGCTATGCCGCGCAGGTTGTGTTCCAGTTCGCCGATCTTTGCGCGGCACTGGCGCGCGTGAAACTCAGCCTCCTGGGCCGCGCGTTCGGACTGACGCACCGTTTCGCGCTCGGCAGACAGACGCGACTCGGCGCTCTCGGCATCACCACGCGCGGCTTCGAGCGCCTCCTGCGCGATGGCGACGGCTTCATCGAGCTGCGTGAATTTTTCGCCCGCCTCGGCCAGTCGGTCGCTTTCGATCTTTTCACTGGCTGCGATTTCCGTCAACGCGGCAGCGATCCGCCCGGCGGTTTCAAGGTAGCGCGCCAGGGCCTCTTCGTCCTTGAGCACATCGAGCTGCAATTCATGCAGACGTTGCCGCGCGGACTGCGCCGCCGGCCGCATTTCGGCCAATTGCGAGGTCAGGCGTGTGAGCCCGCTCTCGCTGCGCGCCACAGCGGCACGCGCCAAGTCAAGATGCAGATGCTTGGCCTTGATCGCCAGACCCAGGTTTTCGATCTCGTTGGCCCTGGCGAGCATGCCGGCCTGCTCGGAATCGGGTGCATGAAAAGTGACAGTCTGGCGCCCGATCATGTGGCCGGCCGGCGTGACGAACACCGCCCCTGGCGGCAGGCTCGACCGTCCGGCGAAAGCGGCCTCGACCGATGCGCTGGTGTAGCAGCCGCCCAGCCACTCCGCAAGCAGGCCGCGCAGATTGGCGTCGTCAATCCGCAGCTGTCTGATCAGGGGCTGCAAATGCGGCGGGATCGCGTGCGCCGACTCGACTGCTTCGACGGTGACAAAAGCCAGCTTGGCCGGCGGTGGGTCATTGAAAAATGCCTTGACCCAGTCAAGATTGCGAATCTCCACGGACGACAGGCGTTCGCGCAACACCGCCTCGATGGCCGTCTCCCAGCCCGGTTCGACATGCAGGCGCTGCCACAGGCGCGGCAGTTGCGCCAGTTCGTGGCGCTCCAGCCAGGGCTGCAGCTTGCCGCTCTTCTGCACTTTTTCCTGCAGCTCCTTTTGCGCGCTGATGCGCGCCTCCAACTCATGCGTGGCGCGGCTTTGCTCCTGCATTTGCGACTGCGCGCTGTCGCGGGCAGCGGTGGTTTCCGGCAGCGCTTCTTCCAACGCGGCCAACTGCTCCTCGCGCTCGGAGAGCTCGGCTTGGCGGCGCGCGAGCTCGTAGCGTTTGCGCGCAATCGCCTGCTCGTCCGGTTGATTGAGGCCGTTCTGCTCCATGCGCAGGCGGTCGCGCCTGCCGATCAGCGCTTCGAGCGCGCGCTGCGCATTGCTCTGATGCACCCCCTCGACCTGCAGCTGCTGCTCGGCCTGCATGACCGCCGCGCGCGAGGCGCTTTGCGACTCCTGCGCGGCACGTGCCGCAGCTTCCACCTCCGGCAGACGCGCCGCGTGCTCAGCGGCGATCTCGGCACATTCCTCGGCGCGCAATGCCGCGGCTTCGGCCTCGGCAGTCCAGTGAACGATATCGGCCTGGCCCTGGGTTTGCTGTTGCGCCCAGGTCTCAATCTGTGTCGCGAGCTGGCTCAACTGCGCCGACAAGCGGGTGCGCGCATCGACAATCGAACGAATTTCCGATTCCAGCCGGCTTACTTCGGCATTCGCCTCATACAGCTCGCCCTGGGAGGCGTGCAGGCGGTCGCCGGCGCTGTAGTGCGCGGCACGCATTTCCTCGACCTGCTTCTCGAAACTGCGCAACGCCGCGGTTTCGGCCTCGAGCTCATTGACGGAGCGCTCGATGTCGCGCGCATGGCGTTCCCGTTCAGCCGCCGCCTCGTCGCGCTTCACCATCCACAGCAGGTGCTGCTTTTCGGTCTGCTCGGTGGTCAGCGCGCGATAGGTCTGCGCCACCGCGGCCTGATCGCCGAGCTTGGCCAGTTGGGTATCGAGTTCACGGCGGATATCTTCAAGCCGTGTAAGGTTTTCGCGGCTCGAAGCGAGGCGCGATTCGGTTTCGCGGCGCCGTTCCTTGTATTTCGAGATGCCCGCGGCCTCTTCGAGAAATACCCGCAACTCATCTGGCTTGGCCTCGATCACCCGCGAGATCATGCCTTGCTCGATGATCGCGTAGGCGCGCGCGCCCAGGCCGGTGCCTAAGAAAATATCCTGGATGTCGCGGCGCCGCACCAGCTGGTTGTTGATGAAATAGCTCGATTCGCCCTGCCGCGTAAGAACACGCTTGACGGCGATTTCGCTGTATTGACCCCACTGGCCCATGCCGGCGTGCGGCGGCGCGCCGGTGTTGTCGAACACCAGTTCCACGCTGGCGCGCGCGACCGGCTTGCGCTGCGCGGAGCCATTGAAAATCACATCCTGCATCGACTCGCCGCGCAAGGCCGAGGCCTTGGATTCGCCCAGCACCCAGCGCACTGCGTCGATGATGTTCGATTTGCCGCAGCCGTTGGGGCCAACGATACCGACCAGTTGACCCGGCACGGCAACCGTGGTGGCGTCGACAAACGATTTGAAGCCGGCAAGTTTGATGGAAGTCAGGCGCACGATTATTTGGTGTTAGCAGGTGAGTCGCCACGCCGCAGCTTGCGCCGGCGGCGAGCTTGATATCAGCTCTTATAATAACATCCCGCTTCACCTGATTTTGTCTTGACAAAGCGCCATCAATGCCCTCGAAACCCAGCAAGAAGCTCGACACTTTTCCAAATCCTTCACCCGGCCGGGACTACCATATTCACATGCAGTTGCCGGAGTTCACCTGCCTGTGCCCGCTGACCGGCCAGCCGGATTTCGCCACCCTGCTGCTCGACTACGTGCCGGATCGCAAATGCGTCGAGCTCAAGAGCCTCAAACTGTATGCCTGGAGCTACCGCAACGAAGGCGCGTTTCACGAAAAAGTGAGCAACACGATTCTGGACGACATCGTCGCGGCCACCGCCCCGCGCTTCGCGCGGCTGACCGCCAAGTGGTACGTGCGCGGCGGCATTTTCACCAATGTGGTGGTTGAGCATCGCAAGAAGGGCTGGAAGCCGGCAGTTCGGGTCGACCTTGCGCAGTTCGCGTCCGAGTCCGCGATACGCGCTTGAATCATGCCTTTCATACCGCCGCGCCGCGCAGCGGATCCTGAAGGTAGTAGGCGGCTAGCAACCGGTATAACTCCGGAAATGCATTCACCACGTCCAGTGGGCAGGTGAAGAAAGCTTCCGACAGCACCGCGAAGAACTCGGCCGGATGTTCCGCGGCATAAGGGTCGAGCAACGGCATGTCTTGCTCCGCGCAGCCGCCAGCCTCCCACCGCTCCACCTGCGCCACGAAAGCAGAATAGGCCTGGCCCATGACGCGCTCGAAGGCGCGACCGTCGACGCCCTGATGAAATGGCGCCACGAACGGCGGCACACCGGTGGCCTCGCCCTTGAGCATGTCGATCTTGTGGGCGAACTCGTGAATCACGACGTTGTACGCGGGCGCCTCGTGTGAGCCCGCCAAAGTGACGTCTTCCCACGAAAAGACCACCGGCCCGCCCGCCATGGCCTCGCCGGAAATCACCTCGTCGTACTGGTGCACCACACCATCATCGTCGGTCACCTCGCGCCGCGCCACTACTTCGCCGGCATAGATCACCACGCCATGCCAGCCGGCATAGAAAGAAAGGTCAAGGTTGAGTACCGGCAGGCAAGCCTGGGCTGCGATCGCCAACTGCGTCGTCAGGGTCACCTCGAAGCCCGCCGCGCCGGTGAACTCCTTCTCGGAGCAGAACAGCGCCACGATTTCACGCAGGCGCAGGCGCTCACCATGATCGAGGCGCGCAAAAAACGGATACGCGGCAAGCACGGCTTCCCAGGCGACATCGGGAAACGCGTAGCGCTCGAGAATCCGCTGCCGGCGCCAGGCGGCGATGCGCGCGAACATGTTCATGCCCGCCGAAGATTGGCAACCAACAGCCCGCCCAGCACCAGACCGAATCCGACTGCGTGATAGGCCTGCGGCCGCTCGCCCAGCACGATTGCGGAGAGGACGCTGCCGAGCACCGGCACTAAGTTGAGAAACATGCCGCTGCGATTGGGTCCGACCGCTGCGACACCCCGATTCCAGAACAGGAAGCACAGCACCGACGGACCAATGCCCATGTAGATATAGCAGGCGATCACCGTCGGCGTCAGGTTCAGCGGCCGCATGCCCGCCTCCCAGACAGCCGGCGGCAAGAGAGCAAGCACCGAGATGAGGGACAGAACGGCAACCAACGATGTCGGGTGCATTGCGAGCGGGCGTTTCATGATGAGGACCGTGTAAGCAGCCCACATCAACATCGCCAGGCATACGATCAGATCGCCCGGATTGAAAGCCAGTGTGGCCGCGCGCGTCAGGTCACCGGCGATGATGACCCAGAAGGCACCGGCAAAGCAAAGCATCATCCCGGCAATCTGGCTGCGGCGCAGGGTTTCGCCCAGTGCCAGCCAGGACAGACCCATGATGAAGAACGGTACCGTCGCATTGAGAAGCATGGCGTTGATCGCCGTTGTGTGGGCCACTCCGGCGTAGGACAGTGCGTTGTAGCCGGCCCCGCCGATCACCGACAACAGCACCAGCACCCATCGATTGGCGCGTATCACCGGCCAGTCGCGCCGCAGATGTGGCCAGGCCAACGGTACGATGATCAGCAACGCGACCACCCAGCGACCGAGCGCCATCACGTTGGGGCCGGAATCGAGCCGGATCGCGCGCGCCGCCACCCAGTTTCCGGCCCACATCAGGCAGGCCATGGTCAAGAGCGCATAGGGCGCGGCAAGCAGCCGGAATATAGAGGGAATGGACACAGGTCTGCGTGATTGGCGCCAGACCGCAGGCCCGCACCATGCGGCGATTATAGGTGCCCCACGCGGATTAAAATGCCGCCACTATGGGCAGCGATCACGCAGACGTCATTCCATCGCAAGCGCCTCTTCCCGACGCGGCCGCTGGTGTCGCACGGGCACGTGAACTGGCGCATGAGGTGTATGGCTCCAATTCGCTGGGCACCGGAGAAGCGGCCGTTGGCCATGCCGAAGCGGTGGCCGCGATGCTGCTCGAATTGCGCTTCGACACCGATGCTGTGGCCGCCGGCTGGCTGTTCGCCTGGCCCAACTTCGATGCCGGCTGGCGCGATCGGTGTGCGACGCGTTTCGGCGATGACGTGACGCAATTGCTCGACGGCCTGGCGCGCCTGCACAAGTTGCGCGACGTGACGCGCAACTTGTGCCGCGGACCGGACGCGCGAGGCCAGACCGAGACTCTGCGCAAGATGCTGCTGGCCATGGTTTCCGACGTACGCGTGGTGCTGATTCGCCTGGCTTCGCGCGTGCAGACACTGCGCTACGTGAGTGCCCAGGCTGCGCACCCGCAAGGACTCCTGCTGGCGCGCGAAACCCTGGACTTCTACGCGCCGCTGGCCAATCGACTCGGCATCTGGCAACTCAAATGGGAACTTGAAGACCTGGCTTTCAGGTTGATGGATGCCGAAACCTATCGCAACATCGCCGCCCTGCTGGCCGCGCGCCGTGGCGAGCGCGAGTCCTACATCGCGCACGCCATCGAGGCGCTCAAGGCGGACTTGAAACGCGCCGGTATCGATGGCGAAGTGCTGGGCAGACCGAAGCACATTTTCAGCATCTGGAACAAGATGCGCCTGAAGTCCCTTTCGTTCGACGATTTGTACGACGTGCGCGCCCTGCGCGTGCTGGTGGGCAACCTGCAGGACTGCTATGGCGCACTGGGAGTGGTGCACAACCTGTGGCAGCCGATCCCGAAGGAATTCGACGACTACATCTCGCGCCCGAAGAGCAACGATTATCGCTCGCTGCATACCGCGGTTATCGGACCTGAAGACTTGGCCATCGAGGTGCAAATACGCACTCACGACATGCATCGGCTGGCCGAGCTTGGCGTCGCGGCACACTGGCGTTACAAGGAGTCCGCTGCCAGGGATTCCGCGCAATCGGTCAAGAGCGAGGGTGGTTTCGACGTCAAGGTGGCGTATCTGCGGCAGCTGCTCAATTGGCGCGACGAGGTGGCACAAGGCGGCTCCGCTGCGCAGCCCGACTGGCATGCGGAGACGCAAAAGGCGCGGCTCGACGACAGCATTTATGTGCTGACCCCGCAGGGCCGCGTGATCGATTTGCCGCGCGGCGCCACCGCGGTCGACTTCGCCTACCACCTTCACTCCGATCTCGGCCATCGCTGCCGCGGCGCGCGGATCGACGGCGCACTGGTGCCTCTGAACACGCCGCTTGTGACCGGCCAGCGCATCGAGATCGTGACGGCAAAAATTGGCGGACCGTCGCGTGACTGGCTCAACCCCGCGCTTGGCTATCTCGCCAGCAATCGGGCACGTACCAAAGTGAGGCAATGGTTCAGCGCGCAGGAACTGGAAGAAACCAGATCCCATGGACGCGCCTTGATCGAACGGGAATTGCAGCGTCTGGGCAAGATCGGCGCCAGCCTCGACCAGCTCGCCGCAAGCCTGCAGTTCGGCGGCACCGACGCGCTGTTCACCGCCGCGGCGCGCGGTGAATGGAGCCTGCGCAATATCGCGAGCGCGTTCGCGGCCGATGCGCCGGCGCCGCCGGACGAACTGCTGGAAACCAAGCGCAGCCGGATTGACGCAAAAACGGGGCGCGGCATCCTGATTGTCGGGGTCGATCGCCTGATGACCCAGCTTGCGCGCTGCTGCAAACCGGCGCCGCCTGACCCCATCTGCGGCTTTGTGGCGCGCGGCAAGGGGGTGTCGATTCACCGTGCCGACTGCAGCAATCTGGGCAATTTGCTCAAGCGCAATCCCGAACGCATGATCGAGGCGCGCTGGGGCGATGCCACCGACGGCCTGTTCGCGGTCGATGTCGAGATCGAAGCCCAGGACCGGTCGGGCTTGTTGCGCGACATAGGCGAGGTGTTCTCGCGCGACCGTGCCAATGTGACAGCGTCGCGAACCGCGACGCGGCGCCAGACCGCACGCATGCTCTTCACCATCGAGATATCCGGCCTCGCCGGCCTCGAAAGCGTCCTTGTCGCGCTGCGCGCGGTCAAGGGTGTGCTGACAGCCAGACGCGCCTGAGCGCCGCAGCCCGCATCATTCCGTGGATGCGCCGCGAGCACCGGCGGCATGCAGGTGGCGGAATCAAGATCATCATCGCCCGTGCCTGCGGGCCTTGGACAGCAAGGGCAAAACGCGCTAAACTTGCGTTTTGCTGGCGCGTAGCTCAGCTGGTTAGAGCACCACCTTGACATGGTGGGGGTCGTTGGTTCGAGTCCAATCGCGCCAACCAGCATTTACACATGGAGAAGTGATGAAAGCGAGCGTTATGACACCGCTGACTAGCGTGGAGATCCGCTGATCAGGCTTGCGCTCGTCTTCGTTTGATGCAAAAAAGGCGTGGCTGTCAAGTCCACGCCTTTTTTATTTTGAGGAGTTGAAACCATGATTTCCGTGCAATTGCCTGACGGCTCGAAGCGCACTTTCGACAAGGCGGTGACCGTTGCCGAGGTCGCCGCATCGATTGGCCCCGGCCTTGCCAAGGCAGCGCTGGCCGGAAAAGTCAACGGTCTGATGGTCGATACCAGTTACCTGATCGAGTCTGATGTGCAATTGGCGATCACCACCGAGCGCGACGCCGACGGTCTGGACCTGATTCGCCATTCAGCCGCCCACCTGCTCGCCTACGCGGTCAAGGAATTGTTTCCGGATGCGCAGGTCACCATCGGCCCGGTGATCGAGAACGGCTTTTTCTACGATTTCTCGTACAAGCGCCCGTTCACCCCCGAAGACCTGACGGCGATCGAGAAAAAGATGGTCGAACTTGCGAAACGGGACGAGAAAGTCTCGCGCGAGGAATGGCAGCGCGATGACGCCGTGAAATTTTTCGAGTCGATCGGCGAGAAATACAAAGCCGAAATCATCGCCTCGATTCCAGCCGATCAGAAGATTGGCCTGTATCGTGAAGGCAACTTCATCGACCTTTGCCGCGGGCCGCACGTACCGTCCACCGGCAAACTCAAGCATTTCAAGCTGATGAAATTAGCCGGTGCCTACTGGCGCGGCGACTCTAAGAACGAGATGCTGCAGCGGATTTACGGCACCGCCTGGGCCAGGAAGGAAGATCTCGACCAGTACCTGCACATGCTGGAGGAAGCAGACAAGCGCGACCATCGCAAGCTGGGTACCGCGCTCGATTTGTTCCACCTGCAGGACGAAGCGCCAGGCCTGGTGTTCTGGCACCCGAAAGGCTGGACCCTGTGGCAGCAAGTCGAGCAGTACATGCGCCATGTCTACCAGGACAACGGCTACCTGGAGGTGAAATGCCCGCAGATTCTCGACCGCCGCCTGTGGGAGCGCTCCGGTCATTGGGAGAACTACAAGGACCACATGTTCACTACCGCATCCGAGCATCGGGACTATGCGGTCAAGCCGATGAACTGTCCCGGCCATATCCAGATCTTCAATTCCGGCCTGCGCTCATACCGCGAACTGCCGCTGCGCTATGGCGAATTTGGCCAGTGTCACCGCAACGAAACCTCGGGTTCGCTGCACGGCATCATGCGCGTGCGTGGCTTCACCCAGGACGATGGACACGTGTTTTGCACCGAAGACCAGATCCAGGCGGAGTGCGTGGCCTTCACCCGGCTGTTGCAACAGGTTTATCGCGATTTCGGTTTCAGCGACGTCATCTACAAGCTCTCGACCCGCCCCGAAAAGCGTGTCGGTTCCGATCTTTCGTGGGACAAGGCCGAGAAAGCCCTGGCCGAGTCCCTCGACGCCGCCGGTGTCGAATGGCAAGAACTGAAGGGCGAAGGGGCGTTTTACGGCCCCAAGATCGAGTATTCGTTGAAGGACGCGCTCGGCCGTGTTTGGCAATGCGGCACCATGCAGGTCGATTTCAACATGCCAGAGCGCTTGGGCGCCGAGTATGTGGGCGAGGACAACATGCGCCATATTCCGGTCATGCTGCACCGCGCGATCGTAGGCTCGATGGAGCGCTTCATCGGCATCCTGATCGAAAACTCGGCCGGCGCCCTGCCAGCATGGCTGGCGCCGCTTCAGGCGGTGATCGCGCCGATTACCGACGCGCAGTCAGATTACGCCGCCGAAATACAACAATCCCTTAAGAAACACGGATTTAGAGTCGATGCCGATTTGCGCAACGAGAAGATTTCGTATAAAATCCGCGAACATAGCTTGCAAAAAGTGCCGTATCTTCTTGTGGTTGGCGATAAAGAGAAGGCCGCAGGCACGGTGGCCGTCCGCGCCCGGGGTAATCACGATTTGGGTGTGATGCCCGTCTCAGCTCTCATCGAACGTCTTGTGACGGAAGTTTCGAGCCGATCCTAGGGTTTTGCGGACAGGCCGGTTATTCATTGATTAATGGGAGAAGCACATAGCTCAGGAACGCGCGCAGCGCCTCAACGGTGAAATAACCGCCCGTGAGGTGCGACTGGTTGGTGTGGAAGGAGAGCCGCTCGGGGTCGTATTGATCGCCGATGCACTGCAACAGGCCGAGGTGGCCGATCTTGATCTGGTGGAAATTGCACCGCAAGCCGAGCCACCTGTGTGCCGGATCATGGATTTCGGCAAGTTCCGTTACCAGGAACAGAAGAAAGCCCACGAAGCCAAGCAGAAGCAGAAGCAGATCCAGGTCAAGGAAATCAAGTTCCGACCGAACACGGACGACGGCGACTACAACATCAAGATGCGCAACCTGCTCAAGTTCATTGAAGAAGGCGACAAGGCGAAAATCACCTTGCGCTTTCGCGGGCGCGAAATGGCCCATCAGGAATTCGGGCAACGCCTGCTTGAGAGGGTCCGCACCGATACCGCGGAACATGCGATCGTCGAGCAGTTTCCGAAGATGGAAGGCCGCCAATTGATCATGGTGCTGGCGCCGAAGAAAAAGGATCTGGTGGTCAAGAAAAAACCGGAAGCCAAACCGGCGCCGGCGGTCAGCGGCAACACCGCCTGACCTGGAAATTTTTAGTGCCCGCAGTGCAGTCATTGCGGTGGCAGTCAGGTTGCAACGGCTAGGCGCGGCTTACAATAATGCGCGTTATCTGTGCGCAAACCACAATAAGTGATGTCCTGGTTCATGAAGCGTCCCCATCGGGGTCCACCTGTGCGTCACAATGCAATGGAGTAGTCATGCCCAAGATGAAAACCAAGAAGAGCGCTGCGAAGCGTCTCGTCGTCCGTCCGGGTGGCACCGTCAAACGCGGTCAAGCTTTCAAGCGCCACATCCTGACCAAGAAGACCACCAAGAACAAACGTCACCTGCGCGGCACTGTGGGCGTCTTCGAAACCGACATGAAATCGGTTTCGCGGATGCTGCCGTACGCTTGAGTTCCGACCATCGTTCAAGGTTCACATTTTCGTCAGGAGTAAGCCATGCCAAGAGTTAAACGTGGGGTAACGGCGCGCGCGCGCCACAAGAAGATTCTCACCCTGGCCAAGGGTTATCGCGGCCGCCGCGGTAACGTCTTCCGCGTCGCCAAGGAAGCGGTTATGAAGGCCGGGCAGTACGCCTATCGCGACCGGCGTAACAAGAAGCGTGTGTTTCGATCGTTGTGGATCGCCCGCATCAATGCCGCGGCGCGTGAACACGGCCTAACCTACAGCGTGTTCATGAACGGCCTGAAAAAAGCCGCGATCGAGGTGGACCGCAAGGTGCTGGCCGATTTGGCCGTGATGGACAAGGCGGCGTTTGCGCAGATCGTAGGCCAGGTCAAGGGCGCAGCGGCTTAAAGCAGTGCGGCGGCAGGCAAACAAGGCTGCGCTTTTTTCGCAGCCTTTTTTGTTGCTGCCGACGGGTTGACGCATCAGGGATGCCTGGGCGCCTGTTCCACACGCAGCGGGCGCGATCGCAGGCATTCCCGGATCATCGAGAATTGCATGATTGCTCACAAGACAAGCCTGCGGCGAGGCTCATGTTTCTGCAAATGATCGACCATACTTTCCGCGGCACAAGGCACATCCCATGTCAGACCTCAATGCATTGGTGACCCAGGCCTGCAGCGAATTCGCTGCAAGCAGCGAGCCGGCACACCTTGAAGAAACCAAGGCCCGCTACCTAGGCAAGGCCGGCGTCATCACCGAGTTGCTCAAGGGCTTGTCGAAGCTGCCGGTCGAGGAGCGCCGCGCGCGGGGCGAGGCCATCAACGGCGTCAAGAATCAGATCGAGGCCGCGCTGGTTCAGCGCCGCGCTCAGCTTGCGGATGCCAAATTGCACAGTCGCCTGGCCGCCGAAGCCCTCGACATCACCTTGCCTGGCCGCAACCCGGCACGCGGCGGGCTGCATCCGGTGATGCGCACGCAGCGTCGCGTCGAGGCGATCTTTCGCTCGATCGGCTTCGATGTCGCCGAGGGACCGGAGATCGAAACCGACTGGTACAACTTCAGCGCTTTGAACAGCCCTGAAAACCACCCCGCCCGCTCGATGCAGGATACCTTCTATGTAGACGCACACGACACCCAGGGCAAGCAGTTGTTGCTGCGCACGCATACCAGCCCGATGCAGGTGCGGTACGCCAACATCCACGCGGCGCGCTACAAGGCGCAGGCCGGCATGGCGCCGATCAAGGTGATCGCGCCGGGTCGCACCTATCGGATCGACAGTGACGCCACCCATTCACCGATGTTCAACCAGGTCGAAGGCCTGTGGATCGACGAAGACATCAGCTTCGCCGATCTGAAGGGCGTTTTCCTCAACTTCATGCGCACCTTTTTCGAGGATGAGAACATCGTCGCGCGCTTTCGCCCCTCGTATTTTCCGTTTACCGAACCATCGGCCGAGATCGACATCGCCTTCTCCAGCGGCCCGCTGAAGGGGCGTTGGCTGGAGGTATCCGGCTCGGGCCAGGTTCACCCCAGCGTGGTGCGAAACTTTGGCCTCGACCCTGAACGCTATATCGGATTTGCGTTCGGATCCGGGCTTGAACGCCTGACCATGCTGCGCTACGGCATCGGCGATCTGCGTCTGTTCTATGAAGGCGACCTGCGCTTTCTGAAACAGTTCAACTAACTGGCCCGCTTGACCTGCGTCGCGCAGGGGCAAGTGCGAATCACCACCGGGATCAACCATGAAATTCTCCGAAAGCTGGCTTAGAACCCTGGTCAACCCGGCCTGGACAAGCGAACAACTGGCGCATGCACTCACCATGGCGGGGCTCGAGGTCGAAGAGTCACACACTGCCGCGCCGGATTTCAGGGGTGTCGTGGTCGGCCAGATCATGGCTCTTGGCAAGCACCCCAACGCCGACCGTCTCAACGTTTGTCAGGTGGACGCCGGCCAGGCCAACTTGCTCAACATTGTTTGCGGCGCGCCCAATGTCGCCGTCGGCATGAAAGTACCGTGCGCACTGATCGGCGCGACCCTGCCGCCCGCGGCCGGCGGCGATGGCGTTCCGTTCGAAATCAAGCGCGCCAAGATGCGCGGCGTTGAAAGCGAGGGAATGCTCTGCTCGGCGCGTGAACTCGGACTGTCCGACGACCATGCCGGCCTGTTGCCGCTTGCGACTGACGCGCCGATTGGCGCCGACGTACGTGCGGTGCTCGACCTGGATGACCGCGTGCTGACCGTCAAGCTCACGCCCAACCGGGCCGATGCGCTTTCGCTGATCGGCATCGCACGCGAAGTCGCGGCATTGTCGGGCGCGCCGCTGTCCGACTTGTCGTTCGCACCGGTAGCAACCGCGATCGACGAGCGCCTGGCCGTAAGCGTCCATGCACCCGACCTGTGCGGCCGCTTTTCCGGTCGCCTGATCAAGGGCGTCAATGCGCGCGCGGCGACACCGCAATGGATGAAAACACGGCTGGAACGCGCGGGCCAGCGCCCCATCTCAGCCCTGGTCGACATTTCCAACTACATCATGCTTGAACTGGGCCGGCCCTCGCACATTTTCGACGCCGACAAGATCAAAGGCAGCCACCTGCATGTACGTTGGGGCGTCAAGGGCGAACAGGTCAAGCTGCTCAATGGGCAAACCGTTGCCGTCGACGAAAACGTCGGCGTCATCGCCGACGCCAGCGGCGTGGAAGCCCTGGCAGGCATCATGGGCGGCGACGCCACCGCGGTCACGCTTGACACCGTCAACATCTTCGTCGAGGCCGCTTTCTGGTGGCCGCAGGCGATTCAGGGGCGCGCCCGGCGCTTCAACTTTGTCACCGAAGCCGGCCACCGCTTCGAGCGCGGTGTCGATTTCTCGACCACGGTCGATCACCTGGAACGGATCGCCGCGCTGGTTTTGGAGATTTGCGGCGGTCAGGCCGGCCCGATCGGCGACCAGGTGCTCGCGTTGCCGGCACGCAAGCCGGTGCGCATGCGCATCGAGCGCTGTCGCAAGGTCATCGGCATCGCACTGGACAAGGCGGAAATGCGTCGTGCGCTGGAGCGCTTGCAGTTGCCGGTCACCGACCTGGGCGACGCCCTCGAAGTCACGCCGCCAGCGTTTCGTTTCGATCTCGAAATCGAGGAAGACCTGATCGAGGAAGTCGCGCGCATGCATGGCTTCGACAACATTCCGGCCCTGCCCCCAAAGGCGCGCGCGGCCATGTTCGGCGCCACCGAACAGCGGCGCGATCTGTTTGCATTGCGTGACGTGCTGGCGGCACGCGACTACCAGGAGGTCGTCAATTACAGCTTCGTGGATGCGCAATGGGAGGCCGATTTCGGCGGCGACCATGCGCCGATCGGCTTGCTCAACCCGATCGCCAGCCAGATGGGCGTGATGCGCACCACCCTCATCGGCAGCCTCATCGCCAATTTGTCGTACAACCTTAACCGCCAGCAGTCACGGGTGCGGGTGTTCGAGGTGGGTCGGGTATTTCTGCACGATACGAGCGTGTCTGACGGACCGCTGACTGTAGCCGGCATCGCACAGCCGATCATGCTGGGCGCACTTGCGTTCGGACCGGCGAACGTGGAGCAGTGGGACGTCAAGACGCGCGCCATCGATTTCTTCGATATCAAGGGCGACCTTGAGGCATTGGTTGGCCACGAACTCCCGATTAACTTCGAAGCCGCGACAAACGCCGCCTTGCATCCGGGACGTTGTGCCCGCGTGCTGGCAGACGGCAGATGCATCGGCTGGCTGGGCGAACTGCACCCCAAGTGGGTGGCGAAGTACGGCTTGCCGGCGGCTCCTGTCATGTTCGAAATCGACACCGCGCCGCTGTTGGCAACCCGCGTGCCGCAGTTTGTCGAGGCTTCCAGGTACCCGCCGGTGATGCGCGACATCGCCTTGGTCGTTGATACCGCGGTCGCAGTCGGGGCATTGCTTGCGACCCTCAAAGCGGCCGCTGATGCACAAGTTTCGAGCATCGAACTGTTCGACCAATATCGCCCTTCCAAGCCCGGTGGCGACCTCGCTGAAACGGAAAAAAGCCTTGCGTTCCGGGTAGTTATGCAAGATACTCAAAGAACGTTAACCGATGCGGAAGCGGAGTCCATGACGCAAAAACTGGTGACTGCCGCAACACAAGAACATCGCGCGAGATTGCGGGCATAAACCGAGGGGAGGCCCGGCCGGGGCGGCAATTCCGCATCGGTCTGGCGCCTAAAACAGATCCCGAAATCGCATCGAGGGAGCATGGAAGAGTCAATCACGAATGTCGGCGCCAACGCCCCGGCCGAGGTCGCGCAGACCCTGACCAAAGCCGAACTGGCGGATCTGTTGTTCGAGAAGGTCGGTCTCAACAAGCGCGAAGCCAAGGACATGGTCGAGACGTTTTTCGAGGAGATCCGCACTGCCCTGGAGAGCGGCAGCAGCGTCAAGCTTTCCGGCTTCGGCAATTTCCAGTTGCGCGACAAGCCGCAGCGTCCGGGGCGCAATCCGAAAACCGGCGAAGAGATTCCGATCACGGCGCGGCGCGTGGTTACTTTCCACGCCAGCCAGAAACTGAAATCAATGGTGGAGGCACACTACGGTGGCGGTAGCACGGACAACTGATCGCAGCGCCACTGTCCTGCCGCCGATTCCCGCCAAACGCTACTTCACCATTGGCGAGGTGAGCGAATTGTGCGGGGTCAAGCCGCACGTATTGCGCTATTGGGAGCAGGAATTCACGCAGCTGAAACCGGTCAAGCGGCGTGGCAATCGTCGCTACTACCAGCACCACGAAGTGCTGTTGATCCGGCGTATCCGTGAACTGCTCTACGAACAGGGTTTCACCATTAACGGCGCGCGTAACCGGCTCGACGAGGGCATGGGCGTCGGCCTCAAGGCCGATGGCGCAAGCGCGGCCGCCTCGGCACGTGCGGCACAGGCTGGCACGGCTGCGAGTGCGAGCCTGGCAAACATCAAGCGTGAGCTCCAGGCGGTAGCCGAACTCCTGCGCTGAATCGGTGTGCACCTGCCATGCCGGGCGCGCCAGACTGCGGGCGACGCGTGACTGCAGGTAACGTATTCAAACCTCCGACCGGCGCAAGCCGCTTCTTTTTTACCAATCCAAGGACTTCAAATGAGCATTTCAATGTATCAGGCGAGCGTACCGCGCTTCGTCAACATTCTCGGCAACCTGTCCAACATTCTCGATAAAGCCCAGGCGCATGTCGACGCCAGGAAACTCGATGTCGCCAGCCTGACCGGCTACCGGCTGTTTCCAGACATGCTGCCAATGACTACCCAGGTGTTGATCGCGTGCGATACCGCCAAAGGCGTGGTGGCGCGCCTGGCGGGGCTGGAAATCCCGGTATATGAAGATAACGAAAAGACTCTGGCGGACTTGAAGGCGCGGATTGCCAAGACCATCGCCTTCATTCAATCGGTCAGCGCCGAGCAGATCGACGGCACCGAAGAAAAGGCCATCGTGACCAAGCGCGGCGACAAGGAAACCCATTACAAGGGCATGCAGTTTCTGCTCGGCCACGCGATCCCGAACTTCTATTTTCACGTGAGCACTACCTACAACATCCTGCGGCACAATGGTGTGGAGATTGGCAAGCGCGACTTTCTGGGCAACCCGTAAGCAGCCGTTCACGCAACGGGCGCAGGCATGAAAAGCCTACCGGGCCGTCGCCGCATCATGCCCCGCGAATAGCTTGTCGTAGGCTGCCAATAGCGTCTGATGCATGGCGCTGCCCTGCATATCGGCCCCCAGTGTGGTAAGTCCGAAGAAACGCTCGGTGCGAGCCAGCAGGGCCTCGGCCTGACGCACGGTCTCCCCACCGTACAGGAGGATCAGGGCGCGCCGGTAGTTGTCGGCGTCATCGAGACCCATCAGGCTCTCGATGCAGCGGTATACCAGCCGGCGCGCCGGATTCATCTGATGGTAGTGCCGGATCCAGTCGCACCCCTCGCGAATCGCTTCCTCGTCGCCGATGGCCAATGCCAGCAGGGTCTTGAGTTCGCCGATGCGCAACTCTTTCCAGGCCGTGCCCAAGGGTATGGCAAGCCCCAGGATTTCCCACAGCGGCCGCTCGTCATTGAGGTTCAGCGTTTGCAGGTCGGCCAGCAGTGCGCCGGCCTCGGTGTCACTCAAGTCAGCCAGCCTGACCAAGGCCGGGCGAATCTGGTTGCCCACGCTATTGTTCTCCCACTCGAGATCCTCCACCGGGTAAATCTCCGACATGCCCGGCACCAGGATGCGGCAACTGTAGGCGCCCTGCTCGGTGAAATCAGCAACATAAATTTCTTTGCCCTCACCCTTGATGCAATCGCATAGCCATGCGTAATCTTCCGCAGTGGTGTTGCTGAAGTTCCAGTCGCAGAACGGATAGTCGGGCTTGTCACCCAGGAATTTCCAGCTGATGACACCGCTGGAATCGACGAAATGGATCTCCAGGTTCGACGCCAGCGTGATTTCCTCCATGTCGAAGCCCGGTTCGGGAAATCCTTCCAGCGCTTCCAGCGCCCGGCCCTGCAGCAATTCGGTGAGCGCGCGTTCCAGCGCGATCTCGAAACGCGGATGCGCGCCGAAACTGGCGAAGCACCCCTGGTCTTTCGGATGCAGGAGCGTCACATTCATTACCGGGTAACGCCCGCCCAGCGAAGCATCGCGCACCAGAATTCCGAAACCCGCTGCGCGCAACCCCTTGATGCCGGCGGCTATGCCGGGGTAGCGCGCGATGACCTCGTCCGGCACTTCCGGCAGGCACAGGCCTTCGCTGATGATGCGGTTCTTGATGTTGCGCTCGAAAATCTCCGACATGGCCTGGCTGCGCGCCTCCAGCGGCGTGTTGCCGGCAGCCATGCCGTTGCTCACATACAGGTTGCCGATGATGTTGACAGGAATCCAGGTTTGCGCACCGTCGGAGAGGCGCGTGTAGGGCAGCGTGCAGATGCCGCGCTCCACATTGCCGGAGTTGAGATCCACCAGCACCTCGCCATCGATGTCGCCACCCGGGTTGTAGAAGGCATGCAACTGCGGATTGAGCATGGCCGGTGGCCAGCTACCGTCAACCGTCGGAGCGAACCAGCGTTCCTGCGGGTAATGGACAAACGGGCGCTTGGCGCGCGTCTCACCAAGGTAAAAGTGGGTCCAGAAATAATGCGTGTTGAGACGCTCGAAGAATTCCCCGAACGCGCTGGCGCGTGCCGCCAGTTTGGTCGCGCCTTTGCCATTGGCAAACAGCATCGGGCACTCGCGGTCGCGCACGTGTACCGACCAGATCGACTCCACCGGATTGAGCCAGGAAGATTCATCGAGCTCGAATCCGCGTGCGGCGAGCTTTTTCTTCATCGTGCGAATGGTCGATTCGAGCGATGCGTCCTTGCCGGGGATGAAACTCTCGTTTTTCATGAGTTGGGTGCCTGACAAATGTGCAGCGGGTTCTTGTGAAGCGGTTGCGCCATTGTGACAAATGCCTTGCAGCGCGCCGACAGTCCTTGGCAGACACGCAAAAAAACAAAAAGCCTAAACACTCCTTACCGAGCGTTTAGGCTTGTAGCGTGGCGGAGAGGGTGGGATTCGAACCCACGGTAGGCTTACACCTACGCCTGATTTCGAGTCAGGTACATTCGACCACTCTGCCACCTCTCCGATCTTTTGAATTTTAGCAGAAAGAGGCATTTCTCAAGCTGCCGAGATGCGCTCCTGCCCGCCCATGTAGCCACGCAATGCCGCAGGCACGGTGACGCTGCCATCCGCGTTCTGGTAGTTCTCGAGCACCGCCACCAGCGTGCGGCCGACCGCCAAGCCGGAGCCGTTCAGTGTGTGCACCGTCTGCGGCTTGCCCTTTTCGTCGCGGTAGCGCGCCTGCATGCGGCGTGCCTGGAAGCCCTCATAGTTGCTGCACGAGGAAATCTCCCGGTAGGCGCTCTGACCCGGCAACCAGACTTCGATGTCGAAGGTCTTGGCAGATGCGAATCCCATGTCGCCGCTACACAATGCCATCACGCGATACGGCAAGCCGAGTCTCACAAGAATCGCTTCGGCGTGCGCCGTAAGCTCGTCCAGCCCCTGGTATGAACGTTCAGGATGGATGATCTGCACCAGTTCCACCTTGTCAAACTGGTGCTGGCGAATCATGCCGCGCGTATCGCGGCCGTAGGAGCCGGCCTCGGAGCGAAAACACGGCGTGTGGCACACGAATTTGAGCGGCAGCGCGTCGAGCGCCACGATCTGGTCGCGCACGATGTTGGTCACCGGTACTTCGGCGGTCGGAATCAGGTAAAAGCTGGCGTCGTTGTGCTGCACGCGGAACAGGTCCTGCTCGAACTTGGGCAATTGCCCGGTGCCCTTCATTGATTCCGCATTGACGATATAGGGCGCGTAGATTTCGGTATAGCCGTGTTCGGTGGTGTGGACGTCGAGCATGAACTGGGCCAACGCACGATGCAGGCGCGCCACTTGCCCCTTCATCAGAGTGAAGCGCGAACCGCTGATCTTGGTGGCGATATCGAAATCCAGCCCACCCAGGGCCATGCCAAGGTCTACATGATCCTTGGGCTCGAACTCGAACTCTGGCGGGCTGCCGACCCGCCGCAACTCCACATTGGCATCGGCATCCTTGCCGGGCGGCACGCTGGCATGCGGCAGGTTGGGCACTGTCAGCAGCATTGCGGTCATGCGCGCCTGAATCGCGGCCAGGTTTGATTCGTTGGCCGCCAGATCGCCGGGTACGGCATTGGCTTCGGCCATCAATGCAGTTGCATCCAGGCCCTTGCCGCGCGCCGCGCCGATGGCTTTCGACAACTGGTTGCGTCGTGCCTGCAGCTCCTCGGTGCGGGTCTGCACCGCCTTGCGCTCGGCCTCCAGCACCTGAAAGGCGGGGACATCGAACGTGAACGCACGCGTCGCAAGTTGTGCGGCGACGGCACGGACATCTTTGCGCAGGGAATGGATATCGAGCATGGCGAATGGGGCGTTCCCGCGCGGGCGGGTCTCAGGTTTGGGGAAGCACGCCCGACCCCTGTTTCAACGGGTCCGGGGCATGACGCCTGATTTTAACTTTTATCGCCGCGCTTCCTTGCGGCCTGCGCGTCGAGGCTGCGCAGGTGCGCAAGCTTCTCGCCGATCTTGATCTCCATCCCCCGTGCCACCGGCTGATACCAGCGTGCCTTGGGAAAGTCGGCCGGAAAATAGTCCTCCCCGGCCGCATAGGCGTCAGCTTCGTCATGCGCGTAGCGATACTCGCGACCGAAGCCCATTTCCTTCATCAGACGCGTGGGCGCATTGCGCAAATGCTCCGGCACCGGGCGCGTCTGGTCGCCCGCGATAAAGGCACGCACCGCGTTGTAGGCCTCGTAGACGGCGTTGGATTTGGGCGCGACCGCCAGATAAACCACGGCCTGCGCCAACGCCAACTCGCCTTCGGGCGAGCCCAGGCGCTCATAGGTTTCCGCCGCGTCGAGCGAGAGCCGCAGCGCGCGCGGATCGGCCAGGCCGATGTCCTCGCTGGCCATGCGCACCAGGCGGCGCGCCAGGTAGCGCGGGTCGGCGCCGCCGTCGAGCATGCGCGCGAACCAGTAGAGCGAGGCATCCGGATTGGAGCCGCGTACCGACTTGTGCAGGGCGCTGATCTGGTCGTAGAACTGGTCACCGCCCTTGTCGAAGCGTCGCAGGCTTTGCGACAGCGCGGTCGCGATGAACTCGCCCGAGACCGATGGCAAATTCGCAGCAGCGGCGGCTGTCGCGACAATTTCGTAGGCATTGAGGAGCCGCCGTGCATCGCCATCGGCCCAGCCGATCAGGCGTGTTGCCGCATCGGCTTCGAGCATAGCGCCGCCGGCGTGTGCATGGGCGCGCGCAAGCAACAGGCGCAGGTCGGATTCCGCCAGCGGCTTCAGTACGTATACCGTGGCACGCGACAACAAGGCACCATTGACCTCGAACGAAGGGTTTTCGGTGGTCGCTCCGATGAATGTCAGAAGCCCGCTTTCAACATAGGGCAGAAACGCATCCTGCTGGCTCTTGTTGAAGCGATGCACCTCGTCTACAAACAGCATGGTGCGGCGGCCAAGCAGGCGCGACTCTTCGGCCGCCTTGACCGCCTCGCGAATTTCCTTGACCCCGCCCAAGACCGCGGAGATGGCGATGAAGTCGAACTTGAACGCGCGCGCCATCAGGCGCGCCAGCGTGGTCTTGCCCACACCAGGAGGCCCCCACAGGATCATCGAATGCGGCTTGGCGGTCTCGAACGCCACCCGCAAAGGCATGCCTGGACCCAACAAATGCGCCTGCCCGATCACCTCGTCCAACGACTGCGGGCGCAGCATCTCGGCAAGCGGAGCCGCCACCGATTGAGGCACGGCGCTGGCGTCGCCGCCAAACAGCGAGCTTGAAACAGTTGAATCGCGAGCCACCCGGTTTGACGTCCGCTGCTCGAATCGGCTACTTCTCGTCGCCGATCACATCCGCCCCTTTGGGTGGCGTGAAGCGGAATGCATCGGCGGCAAGTCCGGGGTTGCGCTCCATCTTGCCAAACAGCAATACCGAGGTTTGCCCGAAGGTGTCCTGCAGCTCCATTGCCGACAACACCGCCACGCCCCCCTCGATCCGAAAGCCGATACGGACCGCCTCGAAGGTGGTGTCCTTCGACTTGGGCACGGCGACCAACCATTGCAGTCCGTCGCGCAACCCGGCTTCCTTCACCTCAAAATTGCGCTCCAGGTCGTCATTGCCGGCCAGAATCGCCGCCGGGCTCTGGCCGAGCGCAGCGTCGAGCTTGCGCACCGTCACCTGGTTAAGGTCACGGTCATAAATCCACAAGCGCTCGCCGTCGCCGACGATCCACTGTTCATAGGGCTTGTCGTAGACCCAGCGGAATTTTCCCGGGCGCTGAAACTGAAACGAGCCGGAAGCGGGGTTGCTGTTCTTGCCGCTTTTGCCCACTACCACCTGGGTAAAGGTGGTCTTGCCCGCGCGCGTGCTGCGCACGAATTCACGCAAGGCCTCCAGGGCAGTAGCCTGGGCATTTGCCGGCATCGCAAGGCATGCGAACAACGCGATCGCGATCCAGCGCATCATTCCACCCGGGCAGGCGCGAGGATGTCGCGATTGCCGTTGGATTGCATGGGCGACACCAGGCCAGCCTTCTCCATTGCCTCAAGCAGCCGCGCCGCGCGGTTGTAGCCGATGCGCAGGTGGCGCTGCACCAGCGAAATCGATGCCCGCTTGTTGCGCAGCACGATCTCGACCGCCTGGTCATACAGCGCGTCGGCTTCGGCGTCGCCGCCAGCGCTCGCTTCACCGCCCTCCCCTTCAAGCACGCCGCCTTCGAGTATGCCGTCGATGTAGTTGACCGAACCCATTTCCTTCAGGTAGTCGACCACGTGATGCACCTCGTCGTCAGCCACGTAGGCACCGTGCACGCGCAACGGCATGCCGCCCCCTGGCGGCAGGTACAGCATGTCGCCCTGCCCCAGCAAGGATTCGGCGCCCATCTGGTCCAGGATGGTGCGCGAATCGATTTTCGACGACACCTGGAATGCCATGCGCGTCGGGATATTGGCCTTGATGAGCCCGGTTATCACGTCCACGCTTGGCCGCTGCGTGGCAAGGATCAGGTGAATGCCTGCCGCGCGCGCCTTCTGCGCGAGGCGCGCGATCAGTTCCTCGATCTTCTTGCCGGCGACCATCATCAGGTCAGCCAGCTCGTCGATCACCACCACGATGAAAGGCAGATGCTCGAGCGGTTCCGGCGAGTCGGGCGTCAGGGTGAACGGGTTGGTCAGCGGTTTTCCCGCGGCCGCAGCCTCTGCCACCTTTTTGTTGAACCCTGCCAGATTGCGCACGCCTTGCGAACTGAGGAGCTTGTAGCGACGCTCCATTTCAGCCACGCACCAGTTGAGCGCGTTGGCCGCCTGCTTCATGTCGGTGACCACCGGCGCGAGCAGATGCGGTATGTCCGCATAGACGCTCAGTTCGAGCATCTTCGGATCGATCAGGATCATGCGTACGTCGCGGGCTTCGGCCTTGTAAAGCAGCGAAAGCAGCATCGCGTTGATGCCGACCGACTTGCCCGAGCCGGTGGTGCCGGCGACCAGCAAATGCGGCATGCGCCCCAGATCGGCCACCACCGGTTTGCCGGCGATATCCTTGCCCAGTGCGATGGTGATCAATGACGCATTGTCGTTGTAGACCTGCGATCCAAGTATCTCCGACAGGCGTACCACCTGACGTTTCGGATTGGGCAATTCCAGCCCCATCAAGCTTTTTCCGGGAATCGTTTCGACCACCCGTACCGACACCAGCGAAAGTGCGCGCGCCAGATCGCGGGCCAGGCCAACGATCTGGCTGCCCTTGACACCGACCGCCGGTTCGATCTCGTAACGGGTGATCACCGGCCCCGGATAGGCAGCCTTCACTTCAACCTGGACACCGAAGTCCTTGAGCTTTTTCTCGATCAGGCGCGAGGTGAAGTCCACCGTTTCCGGGCTGACCGTCTCTTGTTGCGCGGGTGGTGCATCGAGCAAGTGCAAAGGCGGCAAGCCGGTGTCGGGCAGATCGGAAAACAGCGGCACCTGCTTTTCCTGCTCGACGCGCGGCGATTGCGGCACCAGTGTTACCTGCGGTTCGATGCGGATCACCGGATGTTGTTCAAACAATTCACGGCGCTCCTCTTCCACCGCGGTCTCTCGCACTTCCTGAGCGACCTCCCCGACCTGCCGATCGCGGCGTTCGTCAAGCTTGCGCTGAAAATAGGCATACATGCCCTCAATGCCGGCACCCAAGCGCTCAGCCAAAGCCAGCCAGGACAAGCCGGTGAACAGCGAAAAACCGATCGCCGCCGACAGCAGCCCCGTGAGAGTGGCGCCAGTAAATCCAATTTGCGCTTCAAGCAGCCCGCTC
Source organism: Burkholderiales bacterium (assembly GCA_043786185.1). Classification (GTDB taxonomy): domain Bacteria; phylum Pseudomonadota; class Gammaproteobacteria; order Burkholderiales; family JAEUOS01; genus JAEUOS01. Next base: position 6,686 of record JAYVWK010000396.1, on the reverse strand, counting down.
ATGACGCTGCCCAGCATGCCGCCAGGGCCAGGGCCGTCCAATGGCAAGGCCGCCTTGAGCGTATACATGCGCAGGCTCTCGAGGGTTGAACTCGCCAGAAGAAGTAGAAGAAACCCTCCCGCCAGAGCCAGCAGGGAGCGCCGGTCAAGCACCGTTGCGTCCTGCCCGAGGGTCGCATCCGCGAGGCGCTTGTAGCCGGCGACGATCAGGTAGCCGAACAGCGCGCCCCACCACCACGCGGAGAGACCGAAAACATACAGCAGAATGTCAGCCACATAGGCGCCGACGCGGCCGCCGGCATTGGCCACCGTGGCTCCTGTCGCCTGGTGCGACCAGGCCGGGTCGGCGCGCTCATAGCTGGCAAGGATCAGCACCAGATAAACAGCGACACCGACGAAGGCGATCCAGCGCGACTCACGCAGCAGCCTGCCAATCCGCAGCGCCGCCGCAGGTCGTGCGCCACTTGCCAAATCCGAAGTCATGGCTGGATTATAGCGGCGCAGCCCCGAGCGCTCGGACAGCCACGCCAAACAAATGCCGGAAACCGGTGCGCTTGACCGACGCGGCGTTCCGTCAGGAAGTGCGCCCGCGCTGACTCGATTGGCCAGGCATTGCGCATTGGCTGTCATGATCGAGCCTGTACTCAAGGCTGGCCGAGGCCCCCCCCCTGTTCGAGCTTGCTCAGTTGGCCCTTCGGCGTGCCCACCCGGTACGACGCGCCGATTGCACGCCGATGAACGCAAGAACTCGTGAACCCCGGGCCCGCGGACGAGTCCCGGGCAGGTGCGGCACTAAAGCCGCGGCACCATGTGTTCCCGCAGCACGATCGAGCCGTCGGGCTGCACTTCAATATAGCCCTCGACCTCGAGCCCTTTCATGACCCGGCTCACCATCTCGCGTGAGGCGCCAATCATCTTGGCGATATCCTGGCGCGGCAATTTCCCCTTGACCACCTTGCGCCCGCCAACGTCTTCAGAAAATTCCAGTAGAACCCGCGCCACTCGGCCATACACATCAAGCAGCGCCAGGCTTTCAATCTTGCGATCGGCTTCACGCAGGCGCTTGACCAGGCCACGCATGATGACCATCGCCATTTCAAAATTGCCTTGCAGCAACGAGTGAAAGTCTTCCTTGGCAATCGAAACAAACTCGCTTTGTTCGATGGTCACCACCGAGGCCGCACGCGGCGCGCCGTCGAGCAATCCCATCTCGCCGAAAAAGTCGCCCGGTCCCAGCACGCTCAGAATGACTTCCTTGCCCTCTTCGTCGGACATCTGCACCTTGGTGCGGCCGGCAATCACGATGTAGAGGCTGTCGGTAGGATCACCGGCCTTCAAAATCGTGCGATTCTTTGGCGCCGACTTGCGCGCCATGACGCCTGCCAGAGCTTTCAACTGGACTTCGTCAAGAACCGCGAACAGCGGGACACTGCGCAAGATTCCAACGTGAATGCTGGGCTGAGCCATTGCTTGCTCCTAACTTGGTTGGTTTTTGTGACGCGGTCAGAACAGCTAGACCATCACGCCGTGCATGCGAAACTGCTTGAGCGAAACCGGCAACCGGGGATTTCCGGTGCCGCAGGGCAGGTTGGCAAACGACACATCCAGGCAAAAACTCAGGCCGTTGCCCACAGCCAGCCGCAAGCCGCAAGCCCGCACCGCTGCCTGATGCGCTGAACCGTTGCGTATCGCCCGGCTGCGGCTCGCTGCGCACCAGATGCCAGGTAGCGAGAAACAACACCGCGCGCAGCTTTGCATTTTCGCCGATCTGCAGAAGCCGCGAAAGCTCCGGCATATACACATCGAAGGTGGCGTAGACCCCATACCTTGCCCACGCGAGGCTCGATGACCTGAAACGCGACGCTGTCGAAGGAACCGATGGACCCGGGCTCCGCCCGCCCCCGGGCGCCTCTGCCAATTCGCACCAGTCGCGATGTGCGAACCCATCGGCTGCTTCGACCGCGCAGGTCGGGCTCAGCGCGGCGCCGAACAGCGTTGCCGTGGCGGGCAGGAAGCATGGCATCCTGCGCCGCTTGCACGAGGCAAATTCCTCCTGGTACGGTCTGCCCTCGGTTTTCACGCTTTTTCCCAGGTTCCCATATCGGCAATGACTGATTCCAGGCGACGAGCCGCGCTGTTTCGTGTGGGATAATTCGCCATGTTGTCGGCGCGCTTTCCGCATTTTCCGCAAAAACAGCCCCAAAAGACGCCAACCTCATCCACTTTCTCAAGTATATCTACAAAAAACCACATGGTCGCGCACAAATGAGCTCAACCAAGCACGCCAAAGTCCTGATTCTGGGTTCGGGTCCGGCCGGCTATAGCGCCGCTGTGTATGCCGCGCGTGCGAACCTGAACCCGGTTCTGGTGACCGGCATCGAACAAGGTGGCCAGCTGATGACCACAACCGACGTCGATAACTGGCCCGCCGACGCGGACGGCGTCCAAGGACCGGAACTGATGGAGCGCTTCCGCAAGCACGCCGAGCGCTTCGGTACCGAGATCGTGTTCGACCATATTCACACTGCGAAACTAGGCGAACTGCCGATCACCCTGATAGGCGACAGCGGCACCTATACCTGCGATGCCCTGATCATCGCCACCGGCGCCTCGGCCATGTACCTTGGGCTTGATTCCGAACAGAAGTTCATGGGCCGCGGGGTTTCCGGCTGTGCAACATGCGACGGGTTTTTTTACAAGAATCAGGACGTTTGCGTGGTCGGTGGCGGCAATACCGCAGTCGAAGAAGCGTTGTATTTATCCAACATCGCGCGCTCGGTCACCGTAATCCATCGCCGCAACCGCTTTCGCGCCGAGGCTATCCTGATCGACAAGCTGCTGGCCAAGCAGGCGGAAGGCAAGGTCCGCATCGAATGGAACCAGACCTTGGACGAGGTGCTGGGTGACGATGCCGGCGGCGTAACCGGGGTGCGCATCAAGCCCACCGATGACGGCGCGAAACGCGATCTGGCGGTGACCGGTTGCTTCATCGCCATCGGCCACAAACCGAACACCCAGATCTTCGCCGGCCAGGTGGAGATGAACGCCGGGGGTTATATCAGGACGCGCAGCGGCACCGACGGCATGGCCACCGCCACCAGCCGGGCCGGCGTGTTCGCCGCCGGCGACGTGCAGGATCACGTGTACCGTCAGGCAGTGACCAGCGCCGGCACCGGCTGCATGGCCGCGCTTGACGCCCAGCGTTACCTGGAATTGCAAAGCGGCGACGCCTGAAAGTGGCGCGCAATCGCGTCACCAGCGAAGTCATGGCGCTCAAGGACTTTCGACAAGATCTGGCCGGGCTGCGGCAGCAGCTTGACGACGAGCGTCGGCGACTTGCGGAAACTGCCCGCGCACGACGCGCATTTGAAGCTGAAAGCCAGCGCAACAGCCAGTTGTTTCGCAACTCCGTAGGTGACGCCGTACCACTCGCGCCATCCGATCGCGCGGCACGTCCGCGGCCGCGCATTTCGCCGCAGCCGCGACCAAGCGTGGCGTCCGCGCAGCTCGCCGCGGTCGCGTCCTTGTCGGATGGTCCCGACGGCGTCGAAGGGGCCATCGAGCAGGGCGAGACCTTCGTTCGCAACGGCATTGATCAACGCACCCTGCGCCGTCTGCGGCGCGGTGAATTGCCGGTAAACGGCCAGCTTGACCTGCACGGCATGACACGCGACCGGGCGCGCAGCGCTACCGAAGGCTTCCTCATGAGCGCCCTCGGACAAGGCTGGCGCTGTGTACGGATCATTCACGGCAAGGGGCTGGGGTCGACGGACCAGACACCGGTACTGAAAACACTCGTGCGACGCTGGTTGCGCCAATCGGCGCAGGTGCTGGCATTCACCAATGCGCCTGTTTCGGCGGGAGGCGACGGCGCTTTACTGATTCTGCTCAAACCTGTCGGCCTCAAGCAAACCACGCGCAATTGAGAATTTCAAGATGCACTGCAAGAACACGCTGCTGGCAAGACCATCATGCTTCCGCCTGCGAGCGCTCAACGGATCTGTCTCTTTCGGAGCCCCGAACATGCCGTCGAATCCCGACCTCTGCCCGCCCCTCACTCGCCGCCGCATGGCATGCGCGCTGCTGGCCGCTGCGTGCGCGGCAAGCTTTGCGCCTTGGTCGAGGGCCCAGTCCGGGGCCTTCGAGGATCTTGACGTGCCCTACGTCACCACACCCCAAAACGTGGTCGACGCGATGCTTGAGCTGGCGGGCGTGACGGCGAACGATGTCCTGCTTGACCTGGGATCGGGTGACGGGCGGGTCGTCATCACAGCGGCACAACGCTTTGGCACGCGCGGCACCGGCATTGAAATCGACCCGCGCCTGATTGCCCAGGCGCGCGCCGGGGCGCACGCGGCGGGCGTCACCGGACGCAGCAATTTTCTCGAGCAGGACTTGTATGCCACCGACCTGGGCGGCGCGACGGTGATCACGCTCTATCTGTTGCCGGCGGTCAACATGAAGCTGCGACCAATGCTGCAAAAACTCAAACCCGGTACCCGCATAGTCTCGCATGACTGGGACATGGGTGACTGGCAACCCGACCGGTCCGTGGTGGTGCCCGCCCCTGAGAAAAAAATCGGACTGACCAAGACCAGCAAGCTGATGCTGTGGATCGTCCGCTAGGCCTGCGTCACGGGCACGCCCCGCACCCTACATGTCCGCCTTGCCGCTACGGTTCTTGTCCATGCGCTTCTTGCGTTCCCGTTCGAACTCCTCATGCTCTTTTTTCTTGTCGAGTGCGAAGGCCGGAACGATGACTTCCCACCAGATGATCACCAGCACGAACGGCAAAGCCACCCACCACCAGGACAGTTTCGCAAACGGTCCCAACTCCGCCCAGCGCAGCACCGCCAACAGGATTCCGATTACGAGTATGGGCATTCTCTTTCTCCGCAGCGGCGCATCCGGAGAGCCGGGCACGCCGAAGCACGGGACGATTGTAAACCCCAAAACAGCACCCGCGCGCGCCGCAGGGCGCACCTGCGCCAGCTTGGCTACCGGTCAACATGCGACCGTCGCCGGCAAGCTTGTGCGCTGGTTTCTAACCGCCCTCTCTCTGGCAGCGCTGTTACCGGGCGCAGCGGCTCACGCCGACGAGAAACTTGCGCGTGCGCGCAACTGCTATGCCTGCCACCAGGTCGAAAGCAAACTGGTCGGCCCGGCCTGGCGCGACGTCGCCACCCGGTATGCCCGCGATGCGCAATCGGAAGCACGCCTGGCACGAAAGATTCGCGAAGGTGGCGCCGGTGCGTGGGGCGTGGTGGCGATGGCGCCCAATCCGGCGGTCACCGATGCCGACGCGCGTGCGCTGGCGCGCTGGGTCTTGTCGCTGCGACCAGCCAAGTAAGGCGGCCGCGGACAGCGCTTCCAGCATCTCCGTACGGACTTTGAATAGCCGCGACGCTCATCAATCCCGCAGCCCAAGCCCGGTTCGCAAACCAACCCGCGCGGTACGCCGGCTCAAGGAATTCCCTAATGGTGTGTGCTGGCAGAGGGGAAATATAATGCGTCGCTGCCGCGCGAAGACCGCTTGTGCAATGATCCATGTTCGTTTTTGTTCTTGCATTTTCATCTCTGGAGGAAACCATGCTTTCAACAACAGTTTCGACCTGGCGCCTGTGTGCCATCGCCGCTGCCACCACCCTGGCCTTGGCCGGTTGCGGCAAGGAAGAACCGAAGCCCGCGGTACCTGCCAAGGCTGCCGAGCCGGCCAAGCCGGCCGAAGCGCCGCTCACGGTAGTTAAAATCGGCCATGCCGGCCCGCTCACCGGCGGCATCGCCCATCTGGGCAAGGACAACGAAAACGGCGTGCGCTTAGCGCTTGACGAAGCCAACGCCAAGGGCGTGACCTTAGACGGCAAGAAGATCAAGTTCGAGCTGATGGGTGAAGACGACCAGGCCGATCCCAAGGTCGGTGCCACGGTGGCGCAGAAACTGGTGGACGCCAAGGTAGCAGGTGTGGTCGGCCATCTCAATTCGGGCGTCACCATTCCCGCCTCGGAGATTTACAACAAGGCCGGCATCCCGATGATCTCCGGCTCCGCCACCAACCCCAAGGTCACCGAGAACGGCTACAAGATCGCCTTCCGTACCGTCGGTCGCGACGACCAGCAGGGCCCTGCGGTTGCGCAGTACTTGGCCACCGAAGTCAAGCCCAAGACCGTCGCCATCATCGACGACGCCACCGCCTACGGCGAGGGCCTGGCCAACGAGGTCGAAAAGACCCTCAAAGCTGCCGGCATCAAGGTGTTGCCGCGCGAAAAAGGGACCGACAAGACCAACGATTGGAAAGCTGTCCTGACCAAGGTCAAGGGCAAGAAACCTGACGCGATCTTCTACGGCGGCATGGACGCAACGGGCGGCCCCCTGATCAAGCAGGGCAAGGAACTCGGCCTGAAGGTGGTGTATGCCTTCGGTGACGGCGCTTGCACCGATGAAATGGGCAAACTGGCAGGCGCTGCCGCTGAAGGCCTGTTGTGCTCGCAGGCCGGCATTCCGACCCAGGCTTCGTCCAAGGCCTTTCTCGAAGCCTTCAAGGCCAAATACGGTGACGTCAAGCAATACGCGCCATTCACCTACGATGCGGCCAACCTGTTGATCGCCGCCATGCAAAAGGCCAACTCGGCGGATCCGGCCAAGTATCTGCCAGAGCTTGCCAAGATCTCCATGACCGGCGCCACCGGC
>JAYVWK010000395.1:0-4299 GCA_043786185.1 Burkholderiales bacterium | reverse complement strand
GAGCGACCCGCCGGCCAGCGCGACCGGGTTCAAGAAGCCCAGCACCATATTGGCGTCGGTCACCGTCGGGCGCATGCTGCCTTGCCGGTAGCAGGCCGGACCCGGGTATGCGCCCACCGACTCCGGGCCGACCAACAGCAGGCCGCCCGAGTCGATGGCGGCGACCGAGCCGCCGCCCGCACCGACTTCCGAAATATCGATCGCCGGCACCTTGAGCACGTAGCCGCCGCCCTTGATGAACCGGCTCGGTGCGCTGATGCCGTCACGGAACTCATACTCGTTGGTGAGCGAGGGCTGGCCGTCATGCACGATCGACGCCTTGGCGGTGGTGCCGCCCATGTCGAACACGATCAGGTCGGGATCGCCGGTCAGTGCGCCTAAGCGGGCTGCGCCGGTGACGCCGCCCGCCGGGCCGGATGCGACTGCGAATACCGGTTTCCGGCTGGCCGCATCGATCCCCATCATGCCGCCGTTTGACGCCATCACCTGGATCGGCGCGGTCACACCGATGGCCGCCAGTTCGATTTTCAGCTGCTCAAGATAGAAGCGCATCGCCGGCAGGATGTAGGCGTTGACCACGGTGGTACTGGTGCGCTCATACTCCTTCATTTCCGGCAGCACGTCGCATGATGCGGTGACTCGCAGCGACGGGAAATTGCGGATCAACAGATCGCGCGCGACAATCTCGTGCGCCGGATTGATGTAGCTGTGCAGAAAGGCGATCGCGATCGCCTCTACGCCCTCGGCCGCCAGTTCGGCGGCAACGCGCAACACCTCATCGGCGGCGATCGGCGTGACGACGCTGCCGTCGGCGGCCAGGCGTTCGTTGATTTCGCGTCGCCAGCGACGTGGCGCGAGCGGCTCCGGCTTTTTCCATGTCAGGTCGAACATGGTGGGCGTGCGGATGCGCGCGATCTCCAGCACGTCGCGAAATCCAAGCGTGGTCAGCAACCCTGTTTTCGCGCCCACGCGCTGCAGGATGGTATTGGACGCGGTAGTCGTGCCGTGCACGATCTCGGTGATGTCGCCGGGCGCGATGCCAGTCTGCGCCAGCAGCAACGCAATGCCTTCGACCACCGCGCGCGCCGGATTGTCCGGCGTGGTCGAGGTCTTGTTCACATATAAAGTGAGATCAGGCGCCTCAAGAACTATATCGGTGAAAGTGCCGCCGATATCGCAACCGATACGCGCGCCTGCGGATGGCGGGTTTGTTGTCATTCGGGTCTGGTCCGATCCATCACGCACACTCTTTTTCCACCCAACCGGCGAGACTACTCAAGCGCCTTGCTGAATGCTGTAATAACTGCTGTACTAACCGGTCAGTTCAGTATACGGAGGCAATTGATCAGCTGTCAATCCGCCAGCGGAGGTGCGTCGGCGCGCAAGGGCAGGCGCACGCAAACGGCCTGCCGGCTTAGCGACGATGGCTACGAAAACCGCACCGCCAGCGACGATTTGCGCACCGCGCTTCGCACCGGCCGAGAGGAGCTTAGGCCTTGATTCCTTCGTATAGATCCCGCCCCTTGGCCAGAGCACGAATCTTGGCGTCGGCGATGCCGCGCTTCAACATCCAGAAGCCGCAATCCGGATGGATGTACTTGACGCGGCCGGCGCCCAGAACTTTTTCGGCATGTTCGATTGCGCGTGCAATGTGATCAGCCGACTCGGTCTCGGTGGCCTTGATGTCGATCACGCCCAGGCCGAAGCCGATTTTTGGATCGAGGTCGCGGAACACCTGCAGTTCTGCCAGCGGCCGGTGCGCGCATTCCATCACCAGGTGATCCACATGCAGGGCGTTCAAATACTTGATCAGGCTGTCCCAGCAGCCCTTCTGGATGCTCTGGCCGCCGTAGTTGCCGAAGCATAGGTGCACTGCGGGAATAGTTTGCACCGCGTCGAGCACGCGGTTGAGTGACGAGGCGGCCCACTCCCACTCCTCGGGCGCGCCGGGCAGGTTGGCTTCATCCAACTGGATGATGTCGGCTTCCACATGGCGCACCTGTTCGGCCAGCACGTCGGCGATCGCATGGGCCAAGGCCGGGGCGTCCTTGTAGTGCTTGATCAGCATCTTGGCCAGCATGTGCGGGCCGGTCACGGTGAACTTGAAGGTGTTGGTGGCCAGCATCGCCGCTCGGCGGCAGGCCAGTGGCAGGTCCAGCGTGCCGCTGCCGAGCGGGCCTTCGACCACCCCTGGCGGACGGCTGCGAAAGCGCGTGGCTTCGGCGCGCCTGTAGTTGAGTCGCTCCTCGAAGCTCATGCGAAACCCCACGCCATCCATCGGCCGCACAAAGTATTCGATCATGCCGTTGGTCTCGGGATGATTGATGTCGAAGCGATACAGCTCGCCGTCGCACACCACATCCACCCCAGCCTCTTCCTGGGATGCGATCACCACCCGAGTGGCGTCGATCAGCGCCTGTTCCGAGGGGCTGCCACCAGCCAGTCCGGCACAGGGTAGGAACCTACTACGGTTGTCTTGATGCGCGGCATATCCATCTCCGGTGCTGCGTGTCGATAAGGAAAATGCTAACACATGTAACCGGATCGTTACATGTGTCGCAATCGCCAAAGTCGCTCTGCGTGACGCTAGTCGCGGCCGTCATGGAGTCATGCTCTGCGGGCACGACGCGATGCAGGTCCTGTTGTTTGGAAGTATTTGGACATCATTGATAGGGTTTAACCATTCGGTTACACTCTTTCGACTCCCAAGCTGCGCTTCAGAGGCCGCCTTGCATACCCCTCGAAAACGTTTTTGCGTTGCTTCAGTGAACGCCTGAGATGCCGAATATGGCCAGGATCGCGCGTGTGGAAGTCGGCCGGCGGGATTACCCGCTGGTGGGCGAATTCAAGTTCTTCAAATCCGGCATGCGGCCGACTGCGATCGTGCGCCTGACAGACGATTGCGGCAGGCAGGGCTACGGACAGGCAGTCCCGGTGGAAAGCTGGGCCTACGCCTTCATCACCCACAGCATTCCCGAGGCGGTGCTGCTGGCCGACCGCGTGGTGGTGATGAGCCCGCGCCCCGGGCGCATTGTCGAGATCATCGACATCGACCTGCCGCGCCCGCGGCGGCTGGATCGCGTGCCCGAGAAATTCAACCAATACACCGGCCGCATTCGCGACATCTTCAAGGCTCGCGGCGTGCTGGCCATGGATTGATTGAACCGCACCCCAATGCCCACTACATCCGACACTGCCCCCGCGTTTGCGATCCGCGCCATCGAGCTGTTCGAGCGCCCGGTGGTGCTGCGCCTGCCATTCCGCTTCGGCGTGGTCACACTCACGGCCTGCCCGCAGGCCTTTGTGCGCGCCACCATCCGCATGGCCGACGGCCGCCTGCAAAGTGGCGTGGCAGCCGAGATGATGGCGCCCAAATGGTTCGACAAGAACCTGGAACTATCCAACGAAGATAACTTCGATCAGTTGCGCGACGTGCTGGCGCTGGGGCAAGAGGCCTACCTCTCCGACGCTGCGCCGGCTACGGCCTTTGGCCATTTCGCGCGCCACTATGATGCGCATCTGGCAGCGGCGGCTGCGCGCGGCTTGAATCCGCTTCTGGCCAACTACGGGCCGGCCTTGATCGACCGTGCGATTCTCGATGCCCTGTGCCGCGCCTCGCATACTGATTTCTATAGCGCCATGCGCGCCAACCTGGCTGGCATCGGGCGCGCGCACAAGGCGTTCGAAGACATCGATTTCGAGCACTTCCTGGCGGCTTTGAAGCCGGCCTCTTCCATCGAGGCGCGCCACACCGTGGGCATGGTGGATGCGATCACAGCGGCGGACCTGAACGAGCGCGTCGGCGACGGCCTGCCCGAGACCTTCGAGGAAGTGGTGGCCACCTACGGGCACCGTTATTTCAAACTCAAGGTGGGCGGCAATCTCACGGCCGACATCGCGCGCCTGGAGGCGATCGCGGCGGTGCTGGACCAAAGCCCCAAGCCCTACTTCGCGTCCCTCGACGGCAATGAACAATATGCGGATGCAGCAGCGGTGGCCGAGCTGCTGTCGCGCATGCGCGCCATGCCGGGCTTGGCGCGCTTGACTGCCTCGATCCTGTTCGTCGAGCAGCCGATCAACCGCAAGGCGGCGCTCGAGGCTGATTTCACGTTGAGCCCGCTGGGCCTGCCGGTGATCATCGACGAATCCGACGGCACGCTCGATACCTTTGTGGCGGCACGCGCGCGCGGCTACGATGGCGTTTCGAGCAAGACCTGCAAGGGCATGTACAAATCCATCCTCAACGCCGCGCGCTGCGCGCAGTGGAATGCCGCCAGCGGCACGCCGCGCTACTTCATG
>JAYVWK010000394.1:0-2776 GCA_043786185.1 Burkholderiales bacterium | reverse complement strand
CGCACCGGCGTGGTTGCGCCAGGTGCACGGCGCCACCGCAGTCGCAGCTTCAATGGTGGCAGGGGCTGAAGTCGAAGCCGACGCGTCGTGGACCGACCACCCGGGCGTGACTTGCGCGGTGATGGTGGCCGACTGCATGCCGGTGTTCCTGTGTGATCGCGATGGCGCTACGGTCGCGGTGGCCCACGCCGGCTGGCGCGGCCTGTCCGGCGGGGTGATTGAAGCCACCGTGCGTGCCATGGGCGTGCCAGGCGAACGCCTGCTGGCATGGCTGGGCCCGGCGATCGGGCCCGACAATTTCGAGGTCGGCGACGACGTGTTGCAGGCATTTGTTGCGCATGACCGCGCGGCACATGCAGCCTTTCGTGCGTATCCGGGCCGGCCCGGCAAGTGGCTGTGCGATCTTTATGCGCTGGCACGGCAGCGACTGGCGGCGCTCGGTGTGGCAAGTGTGGACGGCGGCGATTTTTGCACGGTAACCAACCGGCGCATGTTCTCGCATCGGCGCGATCAAGGTCGGAGTGGGCGGATGGCGGCGCTGATCTGGCTGGCGTGAAGCCGGTGCAAAAGACCTCGTCGCCAAACTGGCCCAAACCGCCCCAAGCCCGAATTAGATCCGCTAAATCCCCAGTGGCCAATTGACAGGCTACGGTTGCAAGGGCTGCACCGACAGCCGCAGATTCATTGCTTTGAGGATCGCGCGCAGACTGCTCAACGCCGGGTTGCCGTCAGGCGAAAGTGTGCGGTAAATCTGCGTCGGATTGATCGCTGCCTTTTCCGCGACTGATCCGACTCCACCGAACGCGACGGCCAACTGCTTGAGCGCGACAAGCAAGTCGGCTTGTTCGCCGTCCCGCAGAATTTCATCCAGATAATGCGCTGCGAACTCGGGGTCATTGGCGAAGAGTTCAACCATTGCTTCATCGTGAGATCGATCTTTCATGAGTCGCTCCGTTGCTGCCAGTCTTTCCAGTACATTTTCGCCTTTCTGATATCGGCATCCTGGGTGCGCTTATCGCCGCCGCAGAGCAAAAGCATGATCTGCGACCCAGCGCGGGCATAGTAGAGACGGTATCCGGCGCCTACATTGATGCGCATTTCCCATACGCCTTCGCCGCAGAATGCGTTGTCACCGAAGTTTCCCTGCTCCATACGGTTGATTCTCTTGACCAGCTGAATTTTCGCCACACGGTCGCGCACCTGCCCAAGCCATGCTGAAAGCAAATCCACACCCGCATGCGTGAGGTAATGGCGTACTTCAAACATGGTGTATTTTCGTCTATAAACGAAAAATTAGTCAAGATGAACGTTCGCTGTTGGGCCGCGTAGCGCGCGGGTCACGGCCAAGCCGTAGCAAATGCGCTGTCTCGCGGCGGTCTGTTCGTCCAAATCGAGGTCATCGGAAAATGACCCGACGCGAGTGTTGCAGAGTCAAAGCGACGGCGATCACGCGCCTGACAAGATCGCAGCCACAATTGCGTGCTCCCGCGCAGTCTTACTTGCCCTTGAATGCCGGCTCGCGCCGCGCGGCCATCGCCGCCACGCCTTCCTTGAAGTCCTCGCTCTTGAACTGCCGGTTCTGCTCGATGCTTTCATGCGCCACCGCGGCACGAATTTCTTCAACCAGGCCGCGCCGTAGCGTGGCGCGGGTCGATTGCACCGCCAGCGGTGCAGAGAGCGCGATGTCGCGCGCCAGCTTGATCGCCTCGGCGCGCACGGCGTCGCGCTCGACCAGCGTGTCGGCCATGCCCATCGCCAGCGCTTCTTCGCCGCCGACACGGCGCCCGGTGTAGAACATGAGAGCGGCTTTCTGCATGCCGATCAGGCGCGGCAGGGTCACCGAGAGGCCGAAGCCGGGGTGGAATCCCAGGCGGTTGAAGTTGGCCGAGAAGCGCGCTTCGGCGCAGGTCACGCGAAAATCGCCGACCAGCGCCAGGCCCAGGCCACCGCCGATGGCGGGACCGTGTATCGCCGCCACCACCGGCTTGGCGCAGGCGAACATGCGCAGTGCCTCGTCGTAAATCGGGTTGACGCGGCGCGGGCTGTCGTTCACCGGGCGTGCCTCGCGTTTGCTGAAGTCGGCGCCGGCGCAAAAAGAGGTGCCCTGCGCACACAACACGATGCTGCGAAACTCGGGCTCGCTGTCGACTTCCTCGAACGCGGCGGCCAACGCCTGCAGCATTTCAGGATCGAAAAAGTTGTGCGGCGGCTTGCAGATTTCGACGATCGCCACATGCGCATCGCGGCTGATTTGCACAATGTCGCTGGTTGGGGTGTTGGTCATGCCGTGTCTCCGATGGTGGGTGCTTGTCTTTGTATCGAGCTTGCGTGGTCTGCTCGAATCGTTTGGTGCCTGGCTGGCGCCGCCGCTAGGGCCGCGCATGCTCTGTCGCGGCTTGAAACGTATCCGCGCACCGCGACGTATCTTCAGCGCGGCGCGCGCAATGCCTGCTGGTCGAAATGGCGTTGGGTCACGGCGGGCCAGAATCCACCAGAGCGTGCGGCAATCGCAGCACGCCCGAGTTGCTCCGCCCAAAAAGCATCGGCACCGCTGGCTTCGCGCCAGGCCCACAGCCGGCGCGTGGCGTAGTTGAGGGCGTGCTCGTAGGTGAAGCCGATCGCGCCGTGCACTTGATGTGCGATCGAGGTGGCGCGCGTCGCGGCTTCGCCCACCCTGTTCTTGGCTACCGCGATACTGAACAGCGCCGCGGTGCAGTCATGCGCCAACGCCGATGGCGCGTCGGCGGCGGCCACCAGGGCTGCCGCTCGGGCACAG
>JAYVWK010000393.1:0-3214 GCA_043786185.1 Burkholderiales bacterium | reverse complement strand
CTGACGCCCGGCATGTTGCCGATGGTCTCGCCCAGGGTGCTGCCCCCGCGCAGTTGCAGTTCGGGGGATTCCAGCGTGGATACCGGCGCGGCCAGTTCGAATAGACCGCTCCCCAGTGGATTGGCGGTGACGACGACTTCCGGAACCGCGACGGCGGCGGCCACGACCTGGGCGGCGGCATGCGGCATGCAGGCGGCCAGCAGCGTGGCTGCCAACGGCAGGTGATGCGACTTCATGGATGAATCTCCGTAAAAGCAGTGACGGGAGCGCTCCGCGACTTCATGGGCCGCGGCGCGGTGTCGAACAGGGCTTCTAGGGATTCGTGGGCGGGGCGCGCGTCTGGTACGCGGCGCGATTTGACTCGGCGGCGGAAGGTGCCGCAGCGGGCGGACTGATGAACGGGGTCTCGCTGTCACGCGCGGCCACGACCAATGCAGGTGTCGGTGCGTCGTCCAGACCATGGAACGCGAGGCAGCAGGCATGCGCCGTTTGTGCGGGTGTGCCGTGATGCGTGTGTTCAAGCGCGTGCGACAAGCCATGCAGTGCGGCTGCATGCTGCGCCACCACCAGCATGAGTGCCAGCGTCAGGCGACCCAGCCAGCGCAAAACGGAATGGCGCCGCGAACGTGGCGTGAGGCGTGACAGTTGCATTTGAGGCCGAAGTATAGCGGTGCGGCCCCGGGGGCGCCAAGCCGAGCGGATTTGCGCGCGGCATGGAATAATCAGGCGAAGCGAGTGTTTTCCAACGACGGCTAGCTACCGTCCTTCCATAAACCTATAGGAGGTTCTTCATGAAGAAGTTGTTATTGGGCGTGGCAGTGATCGGCGCGCTGGTAGCCGGTGCGGTACAGGCGCAGGTGCCGGCGGACCGGTCGGTGGTGTACCGCAAGGCGGGTATGCAGATGATGGGCAACCATGTCGGCCGCATCGGTGCGCATATCAAGGGTGACCGGGTTCTGACGCCGGCGCAACTGGAACTGAGCGCGCAAGTGGTCGAAAACATGTCCAAAGTCGTCTACGACGGCTTCCTGGAAGGCACCGACCAGTCCAAGGGCAACAGGGCCAGGCCGGAAATCTGGAAGGAATGGGCCAAGTTCAAGGATGCGCAGGCCAAGCTGCAGGGTGAAACGCCGAAGCTGTTGGCTGCAGCCAAGACCGGCGACAAGGCGGCATTGCAGGCGGCATTTGGCGGTGTCGGTGGTGCCTGCAAGAATTGCCATGACTCTTACCAGGCGAAGGAAGTGATCCAGTAAGACGGTGGCAGCAATCGCCAATGAAAAAGGCCGGGCATTGCCCGGCCTTTTTCATGGCCAAGCGGCGCGCCTATTGCTTGGCAGCGTTGATCAGAAAATAGACACCAACCGCGCTGCCTCCCAGCAGCAGCAGAGCCAGCACGGTGCTGCCTTGGCGCGAGGTGCCCACCGCTCCGGCAACCCGCTTGACGCCGGTGATCATCGGGCGCACCAGGCTTTCCTTGTGATAGAACCAATGGAAAGCGATGGCCGCCAAATGCAGTGCGACCAATCCGATAATGACTCGCTTGTTCAACTGGTGCAGGCTCATCAGCTTGTCGGAGACTTCCTTGCCGACAAACCGGTAGAGCGGACCTTCGAAAGCGATGTCGTCATTGACGAACAGGCCGCTTGTGGCCTGGAATAGCAGCACCAGCAGCATCGCCACCACCGATAGCGCGCCCATCGGGTTGTGCCCTAGCGAAGGGCCGTGCTGCTTGCGGTCGAACATGCCTTTCATGTAGGCGACGACCGCGCCCGGGCCGCGAATGAAATTGGCAAAGCGGGCATGGGTGCCGCCGGCCACGCCCCACAGGATGCGATAGATCAGCAGGGTCAGGATGGCATAGCCCGACCAGGCGTGATAGGTGAGCGCATTGCCGCCGATCTGCGATGTGACGATAGAGGTGATCACCAGCAGCACCAGCGCCCAGTGAAAGAAGCGTACGCCCAGATCCCACACCGGGACCTCGCGTTCGGCCAGGTCGGTCTTCTCGGTGTCGTCGCTCATGCGGCCGCTCCTTTGGTCTGAAATGATCGGCAATCTAGCGCGCCGGCGATGGCTTGACCAGAAGCATGCCGAGCCCGCTGCCTCACACCACCGCGCCGTCGTTGGTGGTCTTGTCGCGCACCGGCTTGATCAGGTCTTCACGCGAGAGGCCCAGCCACATCACGATCGGGCTTGCCACCAGCACCGATGAATAGATGCCGAACAGGATGCCGATGGTCAGCGCTAAGGAAAAGTAATGCAGCGTCGGCCCGCCGAAAATCAGCATCGAGGTGACCATCAACTGGGTGCTGCCGTGGGTGATGATGGTGCGCGAGATGGTGCTGGTGATCGCGTGGTTGATCACCTCCGGCACCGTGAGGCCGCGCCGCTTGCGGAAGGTTTCGCGCACGCGGTCGAAAACCACCACCGATTCGTTGACCGAGTAGCCCAGCACCGCGAGCACCGCGGCCAACACCGAGAGCGAGAATTCCCACTGGAAGAAAGCGAAAAAGCCGAGAATGATCACCACGTCGTGCAGGTTGGCGATGATCGCCGCCAGCGAAAATTTCCATTCGAAGCGCATCGCCAGGTAAGCCATGATGCCGGCGATCACCACCAGGAGGGCCAACGCGCCGTCGGCGGCCAGTTCGCGGCCGACCTGGGGGCCGACGAATTCGACGCGCGTGATCTTGCCGCCGGCGCCGCCGGGACTAAGTGCCAGCGCGGTGAACTTGTCCGCATCGAATACCTGCTTTTTGGTCTGCTCGTCGAACTTGCTGATCGACGGGTTGTTGGCGTCCTTCAGGGCCAGGCGGATCATGATGTCGCGCGAGGTGCCGAAATTCTGCACCTGCGGTTCATGCACGCCGTTGCGGTCCAGCGCCGTGCGCACGCCCTCGAGATTGGCCGCCTGCTCGTAGCGTGCCTCGATCACTAAGCCGCCGGTGAATTCGATCGAAAAGTTGAGCCCGCGGGTGACTAAGAACACCACCGCAAGCACGAAGGTGACAAACGAGATCACGTTGAACACCAGCGCGTGCTTCATGAACGGGATGTCGCGCCGGATGCGGAAAAATTCCATGTGCTGCTCCGAAAAGGGGGAAAGTAGCGGGGCCGGGATCAGGCCTGGACGACCGGCGGCTTGGCTTCGCCCGCGGGCGGGCGCCACACTTCGCCGATCGACACGTGGGTGAGCTTCTTGCGCGAGCCGTAG
>JAYVWK010000392.1:0-11346 GCA_043786185.1 Burkholderiales bacterium | reverse complement strand
TTGTCACTGCCCAATCTGGAGTTCGACGGTGCGCCCACCGGCATCGATGTGCGCAAGGTGGTCGATACCGGCATTCGTCCTGTCCTCACCACCGGCATCGCCCACAAAGAGGCCGGTATCGGCCAGATTGGCGCCGGCATCGTGCGCGTTCCCATGGCCTGCTACACCAAGGCGCTTGATGCGCTTGCCGCGCGCTATTCTCCGGACTGACGCACCCGGCGGGCAGACGGGAGAGTCTTGCCAGGTGCACCACCAGCGCGGCTCTTGGTATAGTCAATGCCCCGCACGCTCAGGCATTTCGCCACCACGTGCGCGATTCTCTCGACCCCGATGACCGAGCTCAACTTTCACCGTTTTTCCGCACTGGCGCCAAATACCTGCGATTTCACGCCGCAGAATCTGGTGATAGCAGGCTGGACCGGTCGTGATCGTGCCGCCCTGGAACAGCATGTTGCCGAGCTTGAGGCGCTCGGGGTCAAGCGCCCGTCTTCGATGCCGGTCTACTATCGCGTGTCGACCGAACGCCTGTCGCAGCAGGCAGCCATTCAGGTACTCGGTGCGGATTCCTCGGGCGAAGTGGAACCGGTACTCTTTTCCATGGCTGATGGACTGTGGCTGGGTGTGGGCTCGGACCATACCGACCGCAAGCTCGAAACTTGGTCGGTGGCCATGTCCAAACAGGTGTGCGCCAAGGTGGTGGCCCGGCAGTTGTGGGATTGCCGCGAGATCGCCGCTCACTGGGATCAATTGGTGATTCGTTCGCGCATTCCGGGCGAGCCCGGTGGCAAGACCGTGCTGTATCAGGAGGGGTGCCTCGCGCAGATCATGGCGCCGCAAAAACTGATCGCCGGATACGCCGGTCAGGCGGGCTTGCCGGTGGGCACCGTGATGTATTGCGGAACCTTCCCGGCCAAGGGCGGCATCCGCCCCGCGCCCTGGTTTGAAATTGAAATCGAGGATCCGGTCCTCGGTCGCAAGTTGCGGCATCGTTATCGCACCGAAGTGCTGCCAATGGTCGAATAGCTTTCCCGCTTTCACGCACGGCGGCCGCTTGGGGCAAACCACCGTCACGCGGCTTAAGCGGCACGCCGGCATGGACCTGCCTGCCTACCCCCGAAACCCGTGCTGTTCAAGCCGCGGCAGACGCAGGTAATCGACTGTCTGCATTTCCTCAATGCGGCTCACAGTACGCGCAAACTCGTGCGCCAGCGCGCCCTGGGTGTAAAGCTGCCGCGCCGGCACGGCGGCCGACATAATCATCTTGACCCGTGCGTCGTACAGCACGTCGATCAGCCAGGTAAAGCGCCGCGCTTCGGCTGCCTGGCGCGGTCCCATTTCCGGCACCTCCGACAGCACGATGGTGTGAAAACGGCGCGCCAGATCGACGTAATCGGTATACGAACGCGGCCCCCCGCACAGGGTCTTGAAATCGAACCACACCACGCCGCCGGCGCGCCGCAGATAGCCGATTTCACGCCCCTCTACATCCAGCGCCTGGGTCTCGTCCTCGACCTCGGCGATGCGGCTGAATTCGGCACTCAATGCTTGCGTTGTTTGCGGCGTGACCGGTGTGTGATACACCTTGGCGGACTCAAGGGCGCGCAGGCGGTAGTCGACGCCGGCGTCGACGTTGATGATCAAAAGCCGCGTCTTGATCAGCTCGATGGCCGGCAGGAATTTGGCGCGCTGCAGACCATCGTTCCACAGCAGGTCAGGATGGTAGTTCGATGTCATGCAAAGCATGACACGGTTATCGAACAGGTGTTCAAGCAGGCGGCCGAGGATCATCGCATCGGCGATGTCGTTGACATGGAACTCGTCGAAGCAGATCAGCCGGTACTTCTCGGCGATATCCTGCGCCAGCCGCTTCAACGGATCCTCTTCACCCTTGAACTCGTCGAGCGCCTGGTGCACGTCGCGCATGAAGTGGTGAAAATGCACGCGGCGCTTCTTGGTGAGCGGCACGCACAGGTAAAAACTGTCCATCAGGAAGCTTTTCCCCCTGCCAACCCCGCCCCACAAGTAGACCCCGCGCGGCAGCTCGGGCTTGATGAACAGGCGTTTCAACCGCGTGTTGCGCCGCGCCTTGTAGCCGACCCATTCGTCGTAGAGATCCTGAAGCGTGGCCACCGCAGCCTGCTGCGAGGCATCGCTCACGTATCCGCGTCGCGCGATGACCTTGTTGTAGTAGTCGAAAACGGTCAACTGGCCCGCTTCGGCGGCCGAGTCTATGTCCTCGATCGAGTCGGCCTCGGGTTCAAGCGCAGCGTCGCGCATATCCGCTTTTTCGTAGCTGTCGCCGCCTGAAATCGACCCGCTGTGTCGGCGCTTTCAAGCTGACTGCAATCCGCCAAAAGCAGGGTTTCACTTTTGCCGGAAAATCAGATATGTATCGAGCGCTTGTCCACGCCCAGCATCGCCTCTTTCATCACCTCGGAAAGCGAGGGATGGGCGTGGCAGGTGCGCGCCACGTCTTCAGCGGCCGCCATGAACTCCATCGCCAGGACAGCCTCGGCGATTTGCTCGGATGCATGGGCGTGAATCACGTGCACGCCGAGAATTCGATCGCTCACCGCGTCAGCCAGTACCTTGACGAAGCCGCCGGGCTCACCCTGCGACAAGGCGCGGCCGTTGGCCGAGAATGGAAAACTGCCCACCTTGTATTGCGCGCCCTCGGTCTTGAGCTGCTGCTCGGTCTTGCCCACCCAGGCGATTTCCGGTGAAGTGTAGATCACCCAGGGGATGGTGTCGTAGTTGACGTGTCCGGCCTGGCCGGCAATGATTTCGGCCGCCATCACGCCTTCTTCCTCGCCCTTGTGCGCCAGCATCGGACCACGCACCACATCGCCCACCGCGAACACGTTGGCGGCGCTTGTGCGGCAATGGCCATCGACCTCTATGAAGCCGCGCTCGTTGGCCGCCAGACCGATGGATTCCAGGCCCAGGTTGTCGGTGTTGGGATTGCGGCCGATCGAAACGATCAGGCGCTCGCACTCAAGCTTTTGCGCTTTGCCTTCGGCATCGGTGTAGTCGACGGTCACGCCGGCCTTGCCCTGCAGAATGGCGCCAAGCTTGACACCCAGGTGGATCGCCAGCCCCTGCTCCTTGGTGAAAGCCTGCCATGCCTCCTTGGCTACCGCTTCATCGCAGGCCGCGAGAAAGGTCGGCAGCGCTTCGAGCACTGTGACCGTGGCGCCCAGCCGGCGCCACACCGAACCCAGCTCCAGTCCGATCACGCCGGCACCGATCACAGCCAGGGTCTTGGGAATTTCGGGCAGGCACAAGGCGCCTTCGTTATCGCAAATGCGCAGGTTATCCACCGGCACGCCGGCCAAGTGTCGTGCTTTCGATCCAGTGGCGATGATCACGTGCCGGGCCAGCACCATTTCGCTTGCGCCGTCACCCGCGACTTCGATCTGGTATGCGCCTTCGGCCTTGCCCGCGAACTTGCCGTGGCCCTTGAGCCAGGTCACCTTGTTCTTGCGAAACAGGAATTCAATACCCTTGGTGTTTTTCGCCACCACGGAATCCTTGCGCGCGAGCATCTTGGCCACATCGAACTCGACGCCCTTGACGGAAATGCCGTGATCGCCAAACGCATGCAGCACTTTCTCGTAGTTCTCGGAAGATTCCAGCAGCGCCTTCGAAGGAATACAACCCACGTTCAGGCAGGTGCCTCCAAGCGTAGCTTCGCCTTTCGGATTCTTCCATTTCTCAATACATGCGACCGAGAAACCAAGTTGCCCGGCGCGCACCGCAGCCACATAGCCTGCCGGCCCGGCACCGATCACCACCACGTCGAAATTCTTCATGATTGACTTTTTCCAGTCGGACGCCGCAACACGGCATCCGCCATCAGAGCTCCAGCAGAATGCGCGACGGATCTTCCATCGCCTCTTTCATCGCCACCAGTGCCAGCACCGCTTCGCGACCGTCGATGATGCGATGGTCATAGCTCATCGCCAGGTAATTCATCGGCCGCACCACCACTTGACCGTTCTCGACCACCGCACGGTCCTTGGTCGCATGCACCCCGAGAATCGCCGACTGCGGCGGATTGATGATGGGTGTGGACAGCATCGAGCCGAAGGTGCCGCCGTTGGAGATCGAGAAGGTGCCGCCGGTCAGGTCTTCGAGCGTCAGTTTGCCGTCGCGCGCCTTGGCGCCGAAGGCAGCGATATCCTTTTCGATCTGCGCGAAGCTTTTCTGGTCGGCATCGCGCAGGATCGGCACCACCAGGCCGCGCGGGCTGCCCACCGCGATGCCGATGTCGAAATAGCCGTGATAGACGATATCGTTGCCATCGACCGAGGCGTTGACGACCGGGTATTTTTTCAGCGCATAGACCGCGGCCTTGACGAAGAACGACATGAAGCCGAGCTTGATGCCATGCTCCTTTTCGAAACGCTCGCCGTACTGCTTGCGCAGGTTCATCACCGGCTGCATGTTGACTTCATTGAAGGTGGTGAGGATGGCGTTGCTGGCCTGCGATTCGAGCAGGCGCTGCGCGACGCGCGCGCGCAGGCGCGACATCGGCACCCGCTGTTCGGGCCGTTCGCCCAGGAACTGCATGTTGAGCGCAGCCTTGACCTCGGTCAGTGCGGCCTTCGGTGCCGCAGGGGTTGCAGCGGGCAGCGCTTTCGGTGCGGCGGCGCCTGCCGCGGCGCCTGCGCCAATCACGTCACCCTTGGTGATGCGTCCAGCGCGGCCGGAACCGGCGAGGCCGGCCGGATCGATGCCCTGTTCGGCCATCATCTTGGCGGCCGATGGCATCGCCATTGGCGCCCGCGGCGCGCCTGCAGCGACCGGCACAGGCGGTGCAACGGGCGCCGCCGCAGGCTTGGCTGCCGCGGCGCCTGCTGTCGCCGCCGTATCGATACGCGCAATGACTTCGCCCGATGCCACGATGCCACCGTCACCCTTGAGGATCTCGACTAACACACCGTCGGCAGGTGCGGGCAACTCCATCACGACCTTGTCGGTTTCAATATCGATCAGGTTCTCGTCGCGCGATACCGCCTCGCCCGCCTTCTTGTGCCACGCCAGCAGCGTCGCCTCGGCAACCGACTCGGATAACTGCGGCACTTTCACTTCGATCATTGCCATTGCGCTTGCACCTTCCTGATTTTTCTCACACGCCCACCGGCGCTTGGGCCCGCTGACAGCGGATTATTTTGTCAACACGAAACCACGGGTTTTGCCGAAAGCGGTCGCCAGCAGAGCCTTCTGTTGTTCGACATGCTTGGCCATATAGCCCGCCGCGGGCGACGCCGAAGCCGCACGCCCGGCGTAGGCCAGTTTCTGGCCTTCGGCCATGTTCTCCAGCAGGTTGTGCTGGATCTGAAACCAGGGCCCCTGATTCTGCGGCTCGTCCTGGCACCACACCAGTTCGGTCAGGCCCTCGTACTTGCGCAACGTCGTACTGAACGCCTTGTGCGGAAACGGATAGAGTTGCTCAAGCCGAATGATCGCGATGTCATCGATCTTCAGGTGACGCCGCGTGGCGATCAGATCGTAGTAGACACGGCCCGAGCAGGCGATGACCCGCTTGACCTCGCGCGCCTTGATCGACTTGTCGACCTCGCCGATGACGGTATCGAACTGGCCTCGGGCCAGTTCCGACAAGTCGGAGATCGCTTCCTTGTGGCGCAGCAGGGATTTTGGCGTGAAGATCACCAGTGGCTTGCGGAACAGGCGCACCATCTGGCGCCGCAGCAAGTGAAAGATCTGCGCCGGCGTGGTCGGCTGCACCACCTGGATATTGTGATCGGCACACAGTTGCAGGAAGCGTTCGATGCGAGCGGAAGAATGCTCCGGTCCTTGGCCCTCGTAACCGTGGGGCAACATGAGGGTCAGGCCGCAGGCGCGGCCCCACTTGACCTCGCCCGAGGTGATGAACTGGTCGATCACCACTTGCGCGCCGTTGGCGAAGTCGCCGAACTGGCTCTCCCAGATCACCAGGGTATTGGGCTCCGAGGCGGCATAGCCGTACTCGAAACCCATCACTGCCTCTTCCGACAGCACCGAATCGATCACGTTGAAAGGTGCCTGTTTGTCCGACACGTTGGCCAGTGGTACATAGCTGCCGGCGTCCCATTTTTCACGGTTCTGGTCATGCAGCACAGCATGCCGGTGGGTGAAGGTGCCGCGCCCGCTGTCTTGGCCCGTCAGGCGCACTGCATAGCCGGATGCGACCAGCGATGCATAGGCAAGATGTTCGCCCATGCCCCAATCGAGTGGCTGCTCGCCGCGCGCCATCTTGCGCCGATTGCCGATCAGGGTAGCGACCAGGGGATGGGGCTTGAAGCTCTCGGGGATGGTGGTAATGCGTTCGCCCAGGCGCTTGATCTCGGCTAAGGGTAGCGCGGTATCGGCGGCATCGGTCCATTTCTTGTTGAGGAAAGGCAGCCAGTCGACCGCATACTTGCTCTTGAAATCCGACAGCACGTATTCGACCGTCGTCTTGCCTTCGTCCATCAGGTCGCGGAAGCCTTTGACCATCTGGTCCGGCTCACCCGCCTTCAACACGCCCTGCGCCACCAGCTTTTCGCCGTACAGCTTGCGCGTACCGGGATGCTGGGCGATCCGCTTGTACATCAAGGGCTGGGTCAGCGCCGGCGTATCCTGCTCGTTGTGGCCTAGCTTGCGGAAACAGATGATGTCGACCACGATGTCTTTCCTGAACTCGGCGCGGAAATCGATCGCGATCTGGGTGGCGAACACCACTGCTTCCGGGTCATCACCGTTGACATGCAGAACCGGCGCCTCGATCATCTTGACCACATCCGAGCAGTACAGGGTCGAGCGTGAATCGCGCGGATCCGAGGTGGTGAAGCCGATCTGGTTGTTGATCACCAGATGCACCGTGCCATGGGTGCCATAGCCGCGGGTCTGCGCCAGGTTCAGGGTTTCCATCACCACCCCCTGGCCGGCGAAAGCGGCGTCGCCGTGCACCAGAATCGGCAATACCTGGGAGCCGTCCTTGTCGCCGCGCCGGTCCATGCGCGCCTTGCAGGAACCCTCGACCACGGGATTGACGATTTCCAGATGCGAGGGATTGAAAGCCAGGCTCAAGTGCACCGGCCCGCCGGGGGTCGAGATGTCCGAGGAAAAGCCCTTGTGGTACTTGACATCACCAGCCGGCAGGTCGTCGAGATGCTTGCCTTCGAATTCCTCGAACAGGTCGGAGGGCATCTTGCCCAGGGTATTGACCAGCACATTGAGGCGGCCGCGGTGCGCCATGCCGATGACGATTTCCTGTACGCCTTTTTCGCCGGCGCGCTGGATCAGTTCGTCGATCGAGGCGATGAAGCTCTCCCCGCCTTCCAGCGAAAACCTCTTCTGGCCGACGTATCGGGTATGCAGGTAGCGCTCCAAGCCTTCGGCTGCGGTGACGCGTTCGAAAATATGGCGCTTCTTGTCGGCATCGAATTTGGGGGTGGAACGGGTGGTCTCTAAGCGCTGCTGCAGCCAGCGCTTCTGCGCCGGGTCGCTGATGTACATGAACTCCGCGCCAATGGTGCCGCAGTAGGTCTCGCGCAGCCCCTGGATGATCTCGCGCAGCGTCATCGACTCACGCCCGAAATACAGCGACTGGGCGTTGAACATCATGTCCATGTCGGCCTCGGTCAAGTCGTAGAACACCGGCTCGAGTTCGGGAATCGGCGTGCGCTCGGCACGCTTGAGCGGATCCAGATCGGCCCAGCGGGTGCCGAGAAAACGATAGGCAGCGATCAACTGCTGGACAAAGACCTGCTTGCGCGCCACCGAAAGATCCGCGGTGGAGCCGCCTTGCGGCCGCAAGGTCCCGTCCTTGGCGCGCAGAGCGAATGACTCGACCACCGGTGCATGCGGCACATCACGGCCGGCTTCCGCCCCGGCGTTCGCCGGCACCACCTGCAGCGCATCGAAGTATTCGCGCCACTTTTCCGGCACCGAACCGGGATTGTCGAGGTAGTTCTCGTACAACTCCTCGACATAGGGCGCGTTGCCGCCGAACAGGTACGAATTTGACTGGTATTGCTTCATCATGGCGTTCACCTTTCTCGAGTTTCTCGATGCAGTGCGGGCAATGCGGGAGCGGCTAGGCGCTCCCCGCTTGGCCCCCTCGCGACACGGCTTGACCGGATAACGAGGAGCCGCGCACCCGTGCCGGGCGCGCGTAACCACTTGTCAGGAAATTGTCAACACAATTGGCTTGGGTCAGGTTGGGGTGGCTGGACGATAGCGGGCGTTGGTCACCGGCGATCGGGGAAGAATGCAAACACTTCCCGCCCTCCTCGGCAAATGCTAACGCGTGGCGATCGGTTGAACATCGCGCCGCGCGCTGCCTATGAAGAGTTGCCGCGGGCGACCGATTTTCTGCTCCGGATCGGAAATCATTTCGTTCCACTGCGCGATCCATCCCACGGTACGCGCCAGGGCGAAGATGCCGGTGAACAGGGATACCGGAATGCCCAGGGCGCGCTGCACGATGCCCGAATAGAAATCGACATTCGGGTACAGCTTGCGCTGCACGAAATAGTCGTCTTCGAGCGCGATCTTCTCCAACGCCATTGCCAGCTTGAACAAGGGGTCGTCGTGCAGGCCCAGTTCGTTCAGCACCTCGTGGCAGGTCTCGCGCATGAGCTTTGCGCGCGGGTCGTAGTTCTTGTAGACGCGATGGCCGAAACCCATCAACTTGACGTCCGAATCCTTGTCCTTGACCCGCTTGATGAATTCGCCGATCTTCTCCACACCACCCTGGTTCTGGATGTCGTACAGCATGTTGAGCGCGGCCTCGTTGGCACCCCCGTGTGCCGGGCCCCACAGGCAGGCGATGCCGGCGGCGATGCAGGCAAACGGATTGGCACCCGACGAACCCGACAGGCGCACGGTGGACGTCGAGGCATTCTGCTCGTGATCGGCATGCAGGATGAAGATGCGATCGAGCGCACGTACCATCACGTCGTTGGTCTTGTAGTCCTCGGCCGGAACCGCGAACATCATGCGCATGAAGTTCGCCGTGTAGGAGAGGTCGTTGCGCGGATAAACGAAAGGCTGGCCGACCGAATACTTGTAGGCCATCGCCACTAAGGTGGGTAATTTCGCGATCAGGCGAATCGCCGAGACGTCACGGTGGTGGGCGTCGTTGATATCGAGCGAGTCATGGTAGAAGGCAGACAGCGCACCGACCGAGGCGACCAACACCGCCATCGGATGCGCATCGCGGCGGAAGCCGTGAAAGAAATTCTGCATCTGCTCGTGCACCATCGTATGGTGGGTGACCAGATCGACAAACTTGTCGCGCTCGGAGAGATTGGGCAGATTGCCGTTGAGCAGCAGGTAGCAGGTTTCGAGAAAATCGCAGTTCACCGCCAACTGCTCGATCGGATAGCCGCGATACAACAATTCGCCGCGGTCGCCATCGATATAGGTGATCGACGAGTTGCACGATGCCGTCGACATGAAGCCGGGGTCGTAGGTGAACTTGCCGGTCTTGCCATAGAGCGCGCGGATATCGACCACATCGGGCCCGATCGTACCCTTGTAGATGGGAAACTCGATCGACGGCGAGCCATCGGAAAACGACAGGGTGGCCTTGGTATCGCTGGGCTTAATGCTCATGGGTTGCTCCCGAAAGTTCTGTTTTTCTCTAAGGTCACGAAAGGCCGGCTAACCGGTCTGGTGTGCGGCTTCACATTTGCGCAGCATCCCCAGCACCGCATGGGCGCCGGGGCCGGCGCTTGCTCCCAAATCGGCGCGACTGACGATCAGGTCCCACAGATCACCGTCGGCCAACTCCAGCAGAACTTTGAGGCCTTCCACGCGCAGGGCATCTAGATCGCCTGAATGGCGCTGGAAAAACGTCGAGAGCACGAGGTCGTTTTCAAGCATGCCGCGACGGCTGCTCCACTTCAAACGTGAAAGCTGGATGGAATCGAGCATAAATGTCGTGCTTCAGGCAGGCCTTAAACGGCGCGCCGAACCATCAATTCCTTGATCTTGCCGATCGCCTTGGTCGGGTTTAAGCCCTTGGGACATACGTCGACGCAATTCATGATCGAATGGCAGCGGAACAGCCGGTACGGGTCTTCAAGGTTGTCGAGGCGCTCGGCTCCAGCCTGGTCGCGCGTGTCGGCCAAGAACCTGTAGGCCTGCAGCAAACCCGCCGGCCCGACGAATTTGTCGGGATTCCACCAGAATGACGGGCATGCGGTGGAGCATGAAGCGCACAGGATGCACTCGTACAAGCCGTCCAGTTCCTCGCGCTCTTCCGGCGACTGCAGGCGCTCTTTCTCGGGAAACGGATCGTTGTTGACCAGATAGGGACGGATCGAGTTGTATTGCTTGAAGAACTGGGTCATGTCGACGATCAGATCGCGGATCACCGGCAGACCAGGCAGCGGACGCAGCACCACACGCTCGCCCAGATCGGCCACATTGGTCAGGCACGCCAGACCATTCTTGCCATTGATGTTCATCGCGTCCGAACCGCACACGCCTTCGCGGCAGGAGCGGCGAAACGCGAAGGAGTCGTCCATCGCCTTGACCCGCACCAGCGCATCGAGCAACATGCGGTCGGACGGTTCCAGCGCAACGTCGTAGTCCTTCATGTAGGGCGCGGCGTCGCGATCCGGATCGTAGCGATAAAGCGAAATTTTCATCTGGACTTGCCTTGCTTTACAAAAATCAGTAGGAACGAACTTTGGCCGGAATCGATTGCGTCGACAAGGGCGTGAAGATCACCGGCTTATAGTCGATGCGATCGCCCTCTTTGTACCAGAGCGTGTGCTTGAGCCATTCGTCATCGTTGCGACCGTTCGGGCGCTCCGGCGTGTCGTGGCAGTCCGCACGGTCATGCGCGCCGCGGCTCTCCTTGCGCGCTTCCGCCGAAATCATGGTCGAGCGCGCCACTTCGATCAGGTTGTCGAGTTCGAGCGCCTCGATGCGCGCGGTGTTGAACACTTTCGACTTGTCGCCGATCTCGGTCATCGCCACACGAGCGGCGACTTCCTTGATCTTGGTGACGCCGTCGACCAGCATTTCCGGAAAACGGAACACGCCGCAATGACGCTGCATGGTGCGCTGCATTTCGGCGCGCGTCTCATGCACCTTGGCGCCATCCTTCTGATTGTTGAGGCGGTCTAAGCGCGCCAGGGTTAAGTCGGTGGCGTCTCGGGGCAGGTCGCGGTGCGTCTTGCTGGTGGACAGATACTTGATCATCCGGTCGCCGGCGGCTTTACCGAAGACCAGCAGATCGGTCAGGGAATTGGTACCCAGGCGATTGGCGCCATGCACCGAGGCGCAGGCGCACTCGCCGGCCGCATACAGGCCCTCGACGACCACATTCGGGCCGGCCTTGCC
>JAYVWK010000391.1:0-17476 GCA_043786185.1 Burkholderiales bacterium | reverse complement strand
CGTCAATTCCGCCGGCGTAGTGGCGTTGCGGCCGACCCCGCCGAAGGCCTCCATCAACTTGTCGTAGCGCGCGCCCTTGACAAAGACCGTGGGAGCGACATCACGCCCACCGGTCGGATTCACGTCGGTACCGCGGTAGACGCCATTGTTGTTGAAGACCACGATGCACACCGGCAGGTCATAACGGCAGATGGTCTCGACTTCCATGCCGGAAAAGCCGAACGCGCTGTCGCCCTCGATGGCCACCACCTGCGTGCCGCTGGTCACCGCCGCGCCGATCGCATAACCCATACCGATACCCATGATGCCCCAGGTGCCTGAATCGAAACGCCGGCGTGGCTGATGCATGTCGATGATGCTGCGCGCGAAATCGAGGGTGTTGGCGCCTTCGTTGACCACGTTGATATCCGGACGAGCCTTGAGCACATCGCGAATCGCCCGCAGTGCGCTGTGAAAATTCATAGGCGTTGGGTTCGCAGCCAGCGTCACCGCCATCTTCGCCAGGTTCTTTTCCTTGCGCTCGTTGATCGCACCAATCCACTCCGCACCCGGCTTGGCAAAGCCGGGATCGAGACCTGCCAGCAGTGCGGCCACGCAGGAGCCGATGTCCCCAATCACCGGCGCCGCGATCTCTACATTACTGTCGATCTCGGTCGGTGCAATGTCGATCTGCACGAATTTCTTGGGCTTGGGCGCGCCCCAAGTCTTGCCCTTTCCATGCGACAACAGCCAGTTCAGGCGCGCGCCAATCAGCACCACCACGTCGGCCTCGGCCAACACATAAGAGCGTGCCGCCGATGCCGACTGCGCATGGGTATCCGGCAACAGTCCCTTGGCCATTGACATCGGCAGATACGGGATTCCCGTTTTCTCGACAAATGCGCGTATATCCGCGTCCGCCTGGGCATACGCGGCGCCCTTGCCCAGCAGTATCAAGGGTCGCTTGGCGCTGCCGAGAAGGTGAAGAGCGCGCGCTATCGCATCCGGCGCCGGTATCTGACGCGGCGCCGGGTCAACCACCCGGACCAAAGATCGTTTTCCGTGCGCCGCATCGATCGTCTGCGCAAGCAGCCTGGCAGGCAAATCGAGATACACGCCGCCCGGCCGGCCGGATACGGCCGAGCGAATCGCGCGCGCCACGCCAATCCCGATATCCTCCGCGTTGAGCACGCGGAATGCCGCCTTCGCATACGGTTTGGCGGCGTTGAGCTGATCCATCTCTTCGTAGTCGCCCTGTTGCAGATCGACGATCTCGCGTTCGCTTGATCCGCTGATCAGGATCATCGGAAAACAGTTGACCGTTGCGTTGGCAAGCGCGGTCAGGCCATTGAGGAAGCCCGGCGCGGACACGGTCAGGCAGATTCCTGGCTTTTGCGTCATGTAACCGGCGATCGCAGCGGCGTTGCCGGCATGCTGTTCATGGCGAAAACCAATGAAACGCATGCCTTCGGCTTGTGCCAGACGCGCCAGATCCGTGATGGGGATGCCGACTAAGCCAAAGATGGTGTCGATGTCGTTGAGCTTGAGTGCATCGATGATGAGGTGAAAACCGTCGGTCGTATCCGTTGAAGATGTGTCGTTTGTCATTGTTCCAAAGTCCTCTCCATTTTTGATGATGCCGCATGCAAGGGGGCCGCGCTCCGTGGCGCTCATGGCCCGGCGCACATGCCGTTGTTGGTTTGCGGTGACCGGTACTCGCTAGCGCATCGCAGCGCTTGCCTTTCCGCCCCCGTAACTTGAAAGTGGCATCAGTTGCCCGCCCTTGATTACGTTTACCGCGCAGTACTTGAATTCAGGGATCTTGCCAAACGGATCCAGCGCAGGGTTGGTAAGCAGATTGGCAGCCGCCTCGTAAAAGCAGAAGGGCAGGAAGATGCTGCCGCGCGGCGTCCCTTCATCGACCCGCGCATTCATGGCCACACGGCCGCGCCGCGATTCGATGGTGATCACCCCTCCCGGCACGGCACCCATCGCATCGAGATCAAGCGGGTGCACCATCGCCACCGCATACGGCTCGATGTTGTCGAGCACCGAGGCGCGCCGTGTCATCGCGCCGGTATGCCAGTGCTCAAGTTGCCGCCCGGTGATCAGCACGAACGGATACTGCGCATCCGGCCGCTCGGCCGCCGGTATCAGGTCGGCAGGCACCAGCTTGGCGCGACCACTGGCGGTCGGGAAGCTGGTGGTGAACACCACCGGCGTACCGGGGTCGCCTTCGGCCTCAAGCGGATAGGTCAATCCGGATTCGGCACACAGGCGGTCCCAGGTCATGCCGCCAATCGACGGCATGGCACGGCGCATTTCGTCAAACACCTGCGCCACGCCACTGTCCTCACCTGTGTAGTTCCAGACGAGCCCCATGCCGCGCGCGATTCTCTGGATGATCCACAGATCCTGGCGCGCATCGCCCGGACAATCCAGCGCGCGGCGCCCCATCTGGACCATGCGGTCGGTATTGGAAAACGTGCCGGTCTTCTCCGGAAAAGCCGATGCCGGCAGTATCACGTCGGCCAGGTAAGCCGTTTCGGTCATGAAGATGTCCTGCACCACCAGGCATTCAAGGCTGGCCAGCGCCTCGCGCGCATGCGTGAGGTCGGGGTCGGACATCGCAGGGTTTTCGCCCATCACATACATGCCATAAATCTTGTGCGGGTCGGATGCCGGCGCCAGCGCCTTGCCCATGATCTCGACCACGGTGTAGCCAGGCTTGGTGTCAAGCTTGGTGTTCCACAGCTTCTCGAACTTGGCATGCGCCTGCGGGTCGTCAACCCGCATGTAATCGGGAAACATCATCGGAATCAGGCCGGCGTCGGACGCGCCCTGAACATTGTTCTGGCCGCGCAAGGGATGCAGGCCGGTACCGGGACGCCCGATTTGCCCGGTCATCATGCACAGTGCGATCAGGCAGCGCGCATTGTCGGTTCCGTGGATGTGCTGCGACACCCCCATGCCCCACAGGATCATCGCGCTCTTCGCGGTGGCGAAGGCGCGGGCCACTTCGCGAATGGTGGCAGCCGCAATGCCGCAAACCTTCTCCATCAGTTCCGGCGCATAGCCGCGCACATTATCGCGCAACGCTTCATAGCCGCTGGTGCGATCGCGCACAAAGGCATGGTTGACCAGATCCTCTTCGACGATGGTGTACATCATTGCATTGAGCAGCGCCACATCGGAGTCGGCCTTGAATTGCAAATAGCGCCAGGCATTGCGATACAGGTCGTTGCGCCGCGGATCGGCCACCACCAGCCGGGTTCCGTTCTTGGTGGCGTTCTTGATCCAGGTTGCCGCTACAGGATGATTCGAGGCCGGGTTGGCACCGATCACCAGCACGAGCTCCGCGTGCTTCACGTCCGACACCTGGTTCGACACCGCGCCCGACCCCACACCTTCGAGAAGGGCGGCAACAGAGGAGGCGTGACACAGGCGCGTGCAATGGTCGACGTTGTTGCTGCCGAAGCCGGTGCGCACCAGTTTCTGGAACAGGTAGGCCTCCTCGTTGCTGCCCTTGGCTGAGCCGAACCCGGCCAGCGCGTAGTTGCCGTGCCGGTCTTTGAGCCGCTTGAGCCCGCCGGCCGCGACAGCCAACGCCTCGTCCCAGGACGCTTCGCGAAAGATCTCGCCAAGTCGATCCGGGTCCATAACGAAGTCGCCGGATTTCGCTGCGCCCTCGCGACGAATCAGGGGCCTGGTCAGGCGTTGGCGATGGTGCACATAATCAAACCCGTAGCGGCCCTTGACGCACAGGCGGCCGTGGTTGGAGGGACCATCACGCCCGTCGACCGAAAGAATGCGGTTGTCCTTGATGTTATAGGTCAACTGGCAGCCGACCCCGCAATACGGGCACACCGACTCAACCTGCTTGTCAGGTATGGTCATTCCGACGTTATTGGCCGGCATCAAAGCGCCGGTTGGACAGGCTTGCACGCATTCGCCGCAGGCGACGCACGAAGACTCACCCATCGCGTCATCCAGATCGAAGACAATTTTCGAGTGTTCGCCGCGCATGGCGAAGCCGATCACGTCATTGACTTGCTCTTCGCGACAAGCGCGCACGCAGAGCGTGCACTGAATGCAGGCATCCAGATTGACCGCGATCGCCGGGTGCGACAGGTCGGGGTTGGGGCTCATGCGCGCCACGCCCTTGAGCTGCGCGCGCGCGCTTACCTGCATGCGCCTGACCCACAGATCGAGTTCGGAATCCGGTTTGTACTGCTTGTCGGGCATGTCCGAGAGCAGCAGTTCGAGCACCATTTTTTGCGACTTCAGGGCGCGTTCGGAGTTGCTGGTGACCTCCATGCCGGCAGTGGCTGCACGACAGCAGGACGGCGCCAACACCCGTTCACCCTTGATCTCGACCACGCAGGCGCGGCAATTGCCGTCGGCCCGGTAGCCCTCCTTGTAGCAGAGATGCGGGATGGCAATACCGACGCGCTTGGCGGCATTGAGGATCGACTCGCCGTCGAAGGCCAGGGCGGTTTTGCCGTTGAGCGTGAATTCGACGACGCTTAAGGGAACTTCAATCTTGCTGGGCGCGTTCACTGGTCAGACCTCATGGGGAAAATACTTGGCAACACAGCGGATCGGATTGGGTGCGGCCTGGCCCAGCCCGCAGATCGAAGCATCACCCATGACCTGGCTTAAGTCCTCCAGGGTCTGGAGATCCCATTTGGGCGCCTGCATCAGGGCAGCGGCCTTGGCCGTGCCGACCCGGCACGGCGTGCACTGCCCGCAGGACTCATGCTTGAAGAAGGCCATGACATTGCGCGCCGCATCGCGCGCCCGATCGTGGTGGGACAGGATCACCACGGCGGCGGAGCCAATGAAGCAACCGTGTGGCTGCAAGGTATCGAAGTCGAGCGGGACATCGCCCAGGCGCGCCGGCAGGATGCCGCCCGATGCGCCGCCCGGCAGGTAGGCATAAAAATCATGCCCATCCTGCATGCCACCGCAATATTCGTCGATCAGTTCGCGCACCGTTATGCCGGCGGGTGCCAGATGCACTCCCGCCCGGCGCACACGGCCGGAAACCGAAAACGAACGCAATCCCTGGCGGCCATGGCGGCCGAAGCCGGCAAACCATGCCGGCCCGCGCGTCAGAATGTCACGCACCCAGTACAGGGTCTCAAAATTGTGCTCAAGCGTGGGGTAGCCGAACAGGCCCACCTGCGCGACATAGGGCGGCCGCAGGCGCGGTTGGCCACGCTTGCCTTCGATCGATTCGATCATCGCCGACTCTTCACCGCAAATATAGGCGCCGGCGCCACGCCTGAGCTCGATTGGCGGGAGCGCGCAGGGCGGATCCTTTCGCAACTTTGCAAGCTCCCGTTCCAGAATGGCGCGGCAGCCGTGATACTCATCACGCAGGTAGATGTAGATCGAACCTATTTCGGCGACCCAGGCCGCGATCAACATGCCTTCGAGGAATCGATGCGGATCGCGCTCCAGATAGGTGCGATCCTTGAAAGTGCCAGGCTCGCCTTCGTCAATGTTGACCGCCATCACTTTGGGGCCGGTCTCGGCGCGCACGATGCGCCATTTGCGGCCGGCCGGAAAGCCCGCACCACCCAGGCCGCGCAGGCCCGATCGCTCCATTTGCGCCACCAGAGCCCATGCGTCGTGCCGGCCTTGCAGGCATTGCGCCAGCAATACGTAACCCCCCGCCTTGCGATAGCCCGCGTACCCCGCGTAGGCCGGAGCGCTTGTTGACCCCGGCTTAGGCGAGCCTGCCGGGTCGATGAGATCAAGCGGATCGAACACCTTGCGATCGCTCGCGCGCGGATGCGTGATAAAGCCGGACGCCACCGCAGCCTTGACAGTCTCGCAAGTGGCATGCGGCACCGGGTTCTGCCCCACAACGACCGCCGGTGCCTGCTCGCAACGCCCGATACAGGGCGCCGCGATTACGCGTACCTCGGACCCGAGCAGGTTCGGCAGGCGCGCCAGCAAGTCGAGCGCACCCGCCATTTCGCACGACAGTGAATCGCACACGCGCACCGTAAGCACGCCGGCCAAGGCTGCATCCCCGCTGCGCACCACATCGAAGTGGTGATAGAAGGTCGCCACTTCGTAGACCTCGGCAAGCGCGATATTCATGCGCTGCGCCAGCGCCACAAGGTGGCGGTCGGCCAATTGCCCGAAGCTGTCCTGAATCAGGTGCAGATACTCGATGAGCAAATCGCGACGCTGCGGCAACTTGGCGAGCACGCGGGCGACCTCTTCCCGCGCCTCTCCATCGCTCTGCCGACCCTTGGCGTGGGTCTTCAGGCGCAGTTGTCGTTCGACGGACTGCAACGGAATGATTTGTGAACTTCCCATTGAACTGGACTTTCTGAATCGCCACATGGCGTTGCGCATGCAAGATGGATGCTGCCACGAGAGCACACTGGAGCACACTGGAGCCCGCAACCAACGGCAAGCACGCCGCTCAAGGCCAGCCTCAGGTTGGTGATATTCGAACCCCGGCATGTAGAGTAGAAGAGGTCTAGCGCTACGGCATTGACCGAAGTCAATGGCTGGCAAGGCTTGAGAATGTTCGACCCGGCTGTCGAACGCAAAAGTGCCCGGCGATCGAAACCGGCGGCGAGGTTTGCAACTCGCGGCGAACCACTCGCCGCAGCGGCCGGCGCGGATTCAGAACTTGAGTGGCGGAAAAGGATCGTTCCTGGGTGCGTCAGGTGGACTTTTCTCAGTGCCCAATCTCCCTGGAAGTTCCGCCGTCTGGTCGTAGTCGAGCGGTGGCGGCGCGGAGAACCCGCTCATGTCGAGCGCCTGGGTCGCCTCGTAGGATTCTTCATCATCATCCTCCTCCACGGGTGGTGATGCGTTGTGCACTCCCGCGGGCATCGGTGCCGTCCGCGCGACCGCATTGCGCACCGGCGCCAAGCCTTCGAGCTCAGGTAACGGTGCGGCGAATTGCGATGAGTCAAGAACCTGCGTTGCCTCATAGGTTTCGTAGTCGTCTGCGCCGTCTCCAGGAGGCGCTACGCCGGCAGCGGGCCGGGGTGCCGCGCCGCCGATCGGCGGAAACATGTCACGGCCGAGTTGCGCCATCGGATCGTCGTCGGGCAAGCCAAAGCCTCCGGCCAGTTCTATTGCGCTGTCGGATTCGTGCGGAGCCTCACGGCCCAACATGTGGCTGGCCATTTCCTGCGTGCTCTGATCGGCCACCGGACGCGTCTGCGGCAACAGCGAGGACAGTGCCCTGGGTTGCAGCGGCGCGCTGACGTCGCGGCCGCCTAATGTGCTCGGACCCGTAGGCGTCGGCAAACCGAGATGCGCCGCCATTTCGGTGGTCGCGGCATAGGTCGGCGTCGGCCGGCCACCCGCTGCGTGAAGGTAAGCGCGGCCGGTGCGTGCATGCACATCGAAATCAGGCGCCAGCACCAGTGGTTCCTCGTGCGCCGGGAGGCGACCGAAATCGGCGGCCATCTCGGTGGTGGCCATTCCCGCCGGAGGATCAAAACGCGCGCCCATCTCCGTGGTGGCGATGTTGGCGGAGCGTTGCTGGAATCCACCGGCCAACTCCGTAGTTGCCATTTGCGGCGATGCATCGAAGTGCGCACCGAGTTCGGTTGTCAGCACCGCGTCGGCAGGCAGATCGGCAACCGCCAGGGGCGGCGCAAGATCACCAGTCGCCTCCGGCCCGAGTTCAAACGGTCGGTGCGCCGCCGGCTGCGCGCTTTTCGATTGCTGGGTCAACGCCATTTGCGCAAGAACCGCCGCCGCTGCCGGCGGCAAGGGCTGCACGACCACAGTCGATCCGCGAGCGGTCAGCACTGGTGCAGATTTGAGTGGCGGCACAGCCGCCGGAGCCGGCGGCCACAACGCCGCCGGCGGCGCTGCGGCACGAGGTGGTATTGCGCTCGGCGCGGCTACAGCTGCCGGCACGACGTCGGGTGGCTCAAATCGCGCCGGCTTGGAAAATACGCTCCACCCAGAGGCTTGCAGCGGTGCTGCGGCAACGACAGCTGGCACCTCGACCTCGCCTTTGGGCAGCGCAGTCGGATGTACCGCCACCGGCGAATAGTGTCTGGCCACGCGATTGACCGCGCGCATGCGATCGATCATGGCATCGACTGCCACCCGCCTGATTTCCGCCACCAGTTCCTCCGTGGCAAAAGCGAACGCCGCCGGATTGATTTCAAGATAAGTCACCTGGTTCAGAGTGGTGACGGACGCCGTACGCGTACCGCCCTCGCTTTGCAGAAATCCGACCTCGCCGATCATTTCGCCACGCCCCAGCTTCGCCAGCGCACGATCGCCTTTTTCGACCTCGACCTCGCCCTCGAGGATGAAGCCGAACGACTTGCCAGCCTCGCCGTCGCGCATGATCACCGTGGCCGGCGGCAATTCGCGCCATGCCGACAGCCGCAACAGCTCCCACACGTCGACATCGTCGAGCTTGCCCAGGAGTGGCAAGCCGCGCACCGTCTTCCAGCGCGTTTCATTGGGTATAACTGCGGTTTCCTCGAGAATCTGGAAGCGCACCGCCGACAAGTCCTTGGCCATGTCGGCCCCAAGGCGATAGCGTGAGTACAAATCTTTCTCGAGAGATCGCGTAATGACCTTGTTGGTCAGTTCCGGGATGTCCGGGTTGAGTTGCGTCACCGAGACCGCTTCGGTATTGATGATCTTGTAGACCAGAGCCGCGGTATTGGGGCCGCGGAACGGCAAACGGCCGGTCAGCAACTGGTAGAACATCACGCCCAACGAATACAGGTCGGTCTGGTGATTCAGGGTATAGCCCTTGATCTGCTCCGGGCTCATGTAGGAAGGCGAGCCCAAGCCGTTGATAAAGGTCGAATCGACGTTGACGTTCTTGCGAATGTTGAGCGCCAGGCCGAAATCCATCAGTTTGACCTCGTCATCCGGGGTCAGCATGACATTGGCAGGCTTGATATCGCGATGCACGATGCCGCGCCGATGCGCGTAGTCCAGCGCCATCGCCACCTTGAAAATGATGCCCACCACGCGATGCATGGGCAGCAGCTTGTCCATGGTCACGAATTGATCGAGGCCGGTACCTTCGACCAGTTCCATCACCAGATAGGCGCGCTTTTCCTCGACCTTCCAGTCAAACACACGGGCGATGTTCGGATGATCGAACTGCGCGGTGACCGCAGCCTCAGTGGCGAACAGTTTGCGAAACCGGCGCGACAACTTGCTGCGATCATCGGTGAAATCGACCATCTTGATCGCCACATGCTTGGGCTTGCCCGCGCTCTGGCTCCACGCGGAGGCACCGAAGGCGTCTTCCCCGGCGACATCGCCATCATCCTCGGCCAGGTAGACGCACGAGGTAGCGCCGCGGCCGATCTCGCGGATGGCGCGATACCTTCCGAAACGCAGACCAGCGATGTTTTCTTGTTCCTCCATTACTCGTAAATTACCAGCTTTTCGCACTCATTGCCGGCTCGTCGCAATTTGCACGCCGACCGCATACGCTCGAAAACCCTAACACCAAAAAGCGTCCATGGACATTGCGAGAGTGGGTGTACTTGGATATAGTTGACAGTGGTCCAAACGGCAATCGGCCGACCCATTTACGTTCGAGGAGACAATTCAAATGCAACGTCGGGATTTCATCAAGCATGGCGGTATCGCGGGTGTACTGGCTGCGGGCACCGCCCCGGCATTCGCCCAGGGGCAGGAGTTCAAGTGGCGCATGACCTCAAGCTTCCCCAAGAGTCTTGACACACTGTTTGGCGCCAACGAGCAGGTCGCCAAACGGGTCGCCGAACTCACCAACAACAAATTCCAGTTGCGCACCTTCGCAGCCGGCGAGATCGTGCCTGGCCTGCAAGTGCTTGATGCGGTGCAAAACGCCACCGTGGAGGTCGGGCAGACCGCGCTGTATTACTATTTCGGCAAGGATCCGGCGTTTGGTTTTGCCAGTTGCCTGCCGTTCGGCCTGACCACGCGCCAACAGAACGCGTGGTGGTACCACGGCGGTGGCGAGCAGTTGTACGCGGCGTTTTTGAAAAACTACAACTGCGTCGGTTTCCCCGGCTACAACACCGGCTGCCAAATGGGCGGCTGGTATCGCAAGGAAATCAAGTCGCTGGCCGACATCAAAAACCTCAAAATGCGCATCGGCGGTCCGGGCGGCGTGATTCTGGCACGCATGGGCGCGACTCCGCAGCAGATTGCCGGTGGCGACATTTATCCGGCACTGGAGAAGGGCACCATCGACGCTGCCGAATGGGTGGGCCCGCATGATGACGAAAAGCTTGGCTTCAACAAAGTCGCCAAGTACTACTACGCGCCGGGCTGGTGGGAATGCAATTCCATGGGCCATTTCATCGTCAACGACAAGGCATGGGCCAGCCTGCCGAAGGATTACCAATACGCCTTCACTACCGCCTGCCATGAAGCCAACGTGATGACCATGGCCAAATACGATCACCTGAACCCGCTGGCGCTGCGCAAGCTGGTCGCCGGCGGTGCACAGCTGCGGGTGTTCCCGCGCGACGTGATGCTGGCTGCCTATAAAGCCTCCAACGAGCAATACGAGGAATGGGCCGGCAAGTTTCCCGAGTTCAAGAAGATGTATGAGCCTTGGGCCAAGTACCGCGAAGACCAGGCCCTCTGGTTCAATGTGGCCGAAGGTTCGTTCGACCGCTTCATGGGTTCGCTGGGCTCGAGTGGCACGGCTGCACCAAAAGGCCCCGCCAAGAAAGCTTGAGTTCTGCATCAAGCCTGATGTTTAAAAAGCCCCGCTTCGCGGGGCTTTTTTTACCCGTGCTGGCGGGCTGTTGCGATCGCCGGAATGCGGCGCGCAGGACGGACCACGGTCGCACAGACCCAAACAGGGCGACCTGCCGAAAACGCAAGCGTGAAAAAGCCCGCCGTCAGGCGGGCTTTTCTTGTCGCGCTGCGCCTCAGGGGCAAAACCCACGCAGCCGCGCCTGCCTACTTCTTCTCGCTATCGGCCTTGAAGGCTTTCTCGATCTCGGCGACTGCCTTTTCTGCATCAGTCTTTGCAGCAGGCGCCGCTTCCTTGGCCTCGTCGGTACCACCCAAGGCCTTCTGGATGTCGCTGGCAGCTTTGTCCTGATCTTTCTGCGCCTCCTCCTGATCCTTGGCGGGATCGCCCGAACCGGGCTCGACCGGAAGCTCTATCTTCACCTTGTCCAGATCGACGTTCAGGTCCTTATCGAGGAAGATGGTGACCATCTTGGGCATCGCCACCACCAGTGCCACCATGATCAATTGCAGGATCACCCACGGCACCGCTCCCCAGTAGATATCCGAACTCTTGACCTCTTTGGGCGCCACGCCGCGCAGGTAAAACAGCGCAAACCCGAAGGGCGGATGCATAAACGAGGTCTGCATGTTGACGCACAGGATCACGCCGAACCAGATCAGTGCGGCGCTTTCGCCGACGATCGGCGCCAGCACCTTTTGCGCCACCGGCGCCAGCATCGGGATGATGATGAAGGCGATCTCGAAGAAGTCCAGGAAGAACGCCAGGAAAAACACGAACAGGTTGACGATCAAGAGGAAACCCCATGCGCCGCCCGGCAGCGAGGTGAGCCAGTGTTCAACCCAGGTATTGCCATCCACCCCCTGGAACACGATCGAAAAGCAAGTCGAACCGATAAGGATGAAGGCCACCATGGCCGTCAGGCGTGCGGTGGCCTGGTAGGCCTGGCGCAACAGGTTGCGCAACTCGGGAATCACCGCGGCGCGGATGCATAGGTAGCCCACCGCCAGATACAGAATGCCGAAAGAAACCCGGAACGGAACAGATTTCGGCTGTATCTGATAGGCGACGATGCCCGCGACGGTGGCGACCACGCCGATCTGGAATACCCGCCAACCGAGCTTGCCGAGATTCTTGTCGCGCACCACGGCCAGCACGATGGCGCCAATCGCCCCCATCGCGCCCGCTTCGGTCGGCGTTGCGATACCGAACATCATGGTGCCCAGCACCAGGAAAATAAGGATCGCGGATGGCACGATGCCCGCCAGGCATTTCTTCCACAATACCCAGCCACGCATGGTCAGGTCTTCCTGCGGAATCGCCGGCAGGTAATGCGGCTTGACGATGGAAAGGCCAAAAGTGTATAAGGCGAACAGGGCGATTTGCAGCAAGGAAGGACCCCAGGCACCCAGGTACATGTCGCCCACCGATTTGCCAAGCTGGTCCGCCAGCACCACCAGCACCAGCGAAGGCGGTACCAGTTGGGTGATGGTGCCCGAAGCCGCCAGCACCCCTGTCGCGTAGCGGATGTTGTATTTGTAGCGCATCATGATCGGCAGCGAGATCAGGGTCATCGCTATCACCTGCGCCGCCACCGTGCCGGTCACCGCGCCCAGGATGAAGCCGACGATGATGACCGAATAACCCAGCCCGCCGCGCACCGTGCCGAACAGTTGCCCCATCGATTCGAGCATGTCCTCGGCCAGGCCGCAGCGCTCCAGGATGGTGCCCATGAAGGTGAAGAAGGGAATCGCCAGCAGCAGATCGTTGGACAGAATGCTGCCGAAGATGCGGCCGGGAATCGCCTGCAGGAAGTTGGCGTCGAAGTAGCCCCATTCAATGGCGAAGAAGCCGAAAAACAAGCCGACCGCCGCCAGTGAAAATGCCACCGCATAGCCGAACAGCATGAAAATCACCAGCCCCGCGAACATCA
Organism: Burkholderiales bacterium; assembly: GCA_043786185.1. Classification (GTDB taxonomy): domain Bacteria; phylum Pseudomonadota; class Gammaproteobacteria; order Burkholderiales; family JAEUOS01; genus JAEUOS01. The sequence continues at coordinate 4,838 of JAYVWK010000391.1, read as the reverse complement.
GGGGCGGCATGTACTCGACTGGAATCATTGCTCCGGCCTTTCGTACTTGACCAGTTCAACCTTCTCGCCCTCGAGCGCCGCGACACGCTTGATGATCTCCGACAGGCCCTGCAGAAACAACAAGCCGAAACCCAGCGGCACAATGAACTTGACCGGCCAGCGAATCAGCCCGCCGGCATTCGAGGAAACCTCGTTGGTGGACCACGACTGCATGAAAAACGGCCAGGAGAACCAGCCGATCACCGCGCAGGCCGGCAGCAGGAACAACAGCGTGCCGATGATGTCGACCCATTCCTGGTTGCGCTCCGACAGGTTCATGTAAATCACATCGACCCGCACATGCTCGTTGCGCTGCAGGGTGTAGGAGGCACCGAACATCACCACAACGGCGAACATGTACCACTGCAATTCAAGCCAGGCGTTCGAGCTGATGTCAAACGCATAGCGGATCATCGCGTTGGCCGCGCTGACCAGACACGCCAGCAGCACGCAGGCGTTGGCGGCGAGGGCGAGCTTGGCATTCATCCAGTCGACCGCCGAAGAAAACTTGAGCAAAAATTTCATAAGCCGTTACGCGTCCCCGTTGTTTGTCTGTGCAGGCGTCGCCCTCTGCGTGGCAGAGAGACGGGAACCGATTCTACTGGTTTCGCAAGCTTGGCTTGACGCGCACGCGCGCAATGCCAGCGTCGCAAGGTTCATGCAAATCGACGCCGCGAACGATAAACGAAGGTCAGACACTGCGACAGGCTGGGTAAACCCGCATTCGTCCTGTGGTTTTCTTCTACATGTCCTGCCCGCACAATGCCGAACGGTCGTACACACCACGCCGATCAGGCGCCAGCAATGGTCATGCGATCGATCAATACCGACCCGGCGCGCATGCTGCCGCGCGTGATCAAATCCGACCCGGCCGAAACGATACCCTTGAACATGTCCTTGAGGTTGCCGGCAATGGTGATTTCCTCGACCGGGTAAGCGATTTCACCATTCTCCACCCAGAAACCGGAGGCGCCGCGCGAGTAGTCGCCAGTGACATAGTTGACACCCTGCCCCATCAGGTCGGTGACCAAAAGCCCGCTGCCAAGGCGCCTCAACATGCCGGCGAAGTTGTCGTCCACCGTCGGATGCAGCAGCATGTTGTGGCAGCCACCGGCGTTGCCGGTCGACTGCATGCCGAGCTTGCGTGCGGAATAGGTGGAAAGAAAGTAGCCGCGCAGAATGCCTTTGCTCACCACGTCACGGGCGCGGGTGGCAACGCCGTCGTCGTCGAACGGTCCGGTTGCAAAACCCTTAGGCAAAGACGGGTCCTCGCTTATGCGCACCTGCGGCGCAAAAATCCGCTTGCCCAGGGCATCGACCAGAAACGAGGTCTTGCGATACAGGCTGCCACCGCTGGCCGCGGATACCAGGGAACCGATCAAGCCCACCGCAACCGGCGCTTCGAACAGTACCGGGCACTGGCGGGTGGAAATTCGCCGCGCGCCAATGCGCGCCAACGCGCGACGCGCGGCAAAATCGCCAATCCGCCGCGCTTCGGGAAAATCGGCCGCGTCACGCATCGAGGTGTACCAGTCGTCGCGCTGCATGGCGTTGCGCGCACGCGCCGACTTGGCGGCAATCACCGAGCATGAGATGTAATGGCGCGAGGACGGGTAACCACCCATGAAGCCGCGCGAATTGGCGTACACGAACTGCGAATGCTGGGCCGAGATGCTGGCGCCCTCGGAATTGCGGATCATCGGACTTACGCCCAAGGCGGCAGCCTCCACGCTCTTGGCCAACTCGATCGCCTCCGGCACCTGGATGTCCCACGGAAACAACAGCTGCGGATCGGCCGGCGAGCGCGCCATCAGGGCGGCGTCGGCCAGACCTGCGCAGTCGTCGGCTGCGGTGTACTTGGCAATGTCGATTGCCGCCTCGACACTCGCCTTGAGTGCCGCCGGCGAGAAATCCGAGGTGCTGGCGTAGCCCTTGCGCTGGCCGAAGTAGACCGAGACATTAAGCCCCTTGTCGCGGTTGTGCTCGATATTCTCGACCTCGCCCATGCGCGCGGTCACCGACAATCCGTACCCTTCCGAGACTTCCACCTCGGCATCGCTCGCGCCTTTCGCCCTGGCATGGTCGAGGCCTGCGGCGGCGAGTTCGCGCAGTTTGGTGGCGGAAAAAGAGAAATTGGCTTCAGACATTGATGAGGGCTTTCACAGCGCGATGCGTCGGTCGAACCTATAATTATACGTAGGCAGGTCATCCTCACCGCCGTCACACCAACCAAGCCGTTCAACCATGCGCAATCCCAACCTGCTGGTCGACCCCAAGCCCGAAGCGCCAACGGTTTACGATCGCCCCAGCAAATCGCAGTTGAAGCGCGACATGACCGCGCTGCAGGTGCTGGGCCGCGAGATCGCCGACCTCTCGGTGCAGCGCATCGCATCCCTCGGATTGCCCGAACGCCTGCATGAAGCCATCCTGGCCTACCAGAAAATCACCGCACATGAAGGTGGACGCCGCCAATTGCAGTTCATCGGCCGCCTCATGCGCGAAGTCGATCCGCTGCCACTGCGCGAGGCGCTCGACCGCTTCAATGGTGCCTCCCGGGCCGAAGTGACCGAGATGCATCTGGCCGAACGCTGGCGCGACCGTTTGCTGCAAGATGCAAGCGTCCTGACCGAATTCGCCAACACCTTTCCCGGCACTGACCTGACCCGCATGCGCACCCTGATACGCAATGCGGCGAAGGAACATGCGGAAAACAAGCCCCTGCGCGACTACCGCGAAATCTATCGCGCGATTCGCGAAGCCATGGCCGTGCGCCCCGCAACGGCTGCAACGGGAGAGACTGAAGAATGAAAACACCTGCCCGATTGATCTGCGCCTGTGCCCTCACCATCGCTGCCGGCGCCCATGCGGCAGGCCCGGGCGGCATGCGCCCCGGATTGTGGGAAACCACGATCCAGAGCAACATGGGCGGCGCCAAGCCGTTCGTGACCCGCGCCTGCGTCACCGCCAAACAACTGGAAGACCCAAAAGGCGCGGTGCCGAAAATGGACGACGCGAAAATGAAATGCGAGCAGCTCGACTACAAGGTCAGCGGTAGCAGCGTTTCGTGGAAGCTGCGCTGCACTGGCGAAATGGCGATGGAGGGCAGCGGCCAGATGACCGCTGGCGCCGACAGCTACAGCGGCACGATGGACATGACGATGAAGATACAAGGCCAGACCATGAACATGAACCAGACCATGAGCGGGCGCCGCTTGGGCGACTGTCCGGCCACATGAGCGCGGCGGACCTGCGGTGAACATGCTCGATCGCCCGTTGCGGGTGGGCCTGGTATCGGCCAGCGACCGCGCCGCCGGCGGCGTGTACAAGGATGAAGGTCTGCCCGGCCTCAAGGCCTGGCTGGACAGCGCGCTCTTGACCGCATGGCAGACCTGCGAACGCCTGATCCCGGACGATCAGGCGGTCATCGAGCGGACGCTCATCGAACTGGTGGATGTGGAAGCCTGCGATCTGGTGCTGACCACCGGCGGCACCGGACCGGCCCTGCGCGACGTGACCCCCGAAGCAACGCTTGCCGTGGCGCACAAGGAAATGCCGGGTTTCGGCGAACAGATGCGCCAGATTTCGCTGCGTTTCGTCGCCACCGCGATCCTGTCGCGCCAGGTCGCGGTGATCCGCTACGCGCCTGACCGCAGCCGCGGCACCCTCATCGTCAACCTGCCGGGCCAGCCGAAATCGATTCGCGAAACCCTCGAGGGCTTAAGGGATGGCGACGGCAAATCCATCGTGGCCGGCATCTTCGCCGCAGTGCCCTATTGCATCGATTTGATCGGCGGGCCTTATATCGAAACCGACGAGCGCGTATGCAAGGCGTTTCGTCCCAAGAACGCCGTGCGATCGCGCGACAGCCTGCCACTCAAACCAGGAAATCCATGAGCACCGAACTCGAATGTGTCGAAATCGCCACCGGCCCGACGCCGGCCGCGTCGGTCATCTGGATGCACGGCCTGGGGGCCGATGGCTACGACTTCGTGCCGGTGGTCAAGGAGCTCGACATCAACGCCCTGCCCGGCCTGGCCGGCGGCGTGCGCTTCGTGTTCCCGCATGCACCGCTGCGCGCGGTCACCATCAACGGCGGCATGCGCATGCGCGCCTGGTACGACATCAAGATGGCCGATCTGGTGCGCCTTGAGGACGCTGTCGGCCTGCGCGAAAGCCAGGCTGCGTGTGAACAGCTGATCGCCCGCGAAGTCGCGCGCGGCATGCCGAAAAAGCGCATCGTTCTGGCAGGCTTCTCGCAGGGCGGCGCGGTCGCGCTGCAGGCCGGCCTGCGCCACACCGAGCGCCTGGGCGGCCTGATGATCCTGTCGAGCTACCTGCCGCTTGCGGCAAGCGTCGCCACCGAGGCCTCAAGCGCCAATCGGGATGTGCCGATCTTCATGGCGCACGGCAGCGACGATGCGGTGATTTCAGTGGATCGTGCAGAGAACTCGCGCGACCAGTTGAGTGCCCTGGGCTACGCAGTGCAGTGGCATACCTACCAGATGGAGCATTCGCTTTGCATGGAAGAGATCACTGACGTGCGGGCGTGGCTGGGGCAGGTCTTGGGCGGCTGACCCTCACCGACACGGCCCTGCGCGCACCGCAGACTGGTCAGCGCGCTTCAGCGATACACGCCATCCCAGGCGCCAGCCGCCACCTGCGCGCTGGCGCCATCGGCTGACACCGTCGGGCGATTCAGAGTGAACATGGTCTCGGGCGTCACCACCGCGTAGTCCATGTAGCCCAAGCGTGCCAGCGGTCGCATCGCACCGGTGTCAATCATGCCATCCCGAATAAAT
>JAYVWK010000390.1:0-4010 GCA_043786185.1 Burkholderiales bacterium | reverse complement strand
GTCACCGCTATTGTGCGCCCGGTTCGACTCGAGGCCTTGCGCAGTGCGCTCAGGCGCCTGCCGGATTTTCCAGGCATGACCATCACTGATTGCGGCGGCATGTCGGCGCCGGATCGAGTGGGCGAGAATCGCGACCCGCTTGCCGACTTTTCCAGCAAGGTGCGTATCGAAATCGTGACCGACGACGCGCAGACCCGGCAGATCATCGAAACTATCCGTAGCTGTGCCGCCACCGGACATGTGGGGGATGGCCTGGTGTGGGTGACCCCGGTCGAGGAAATGTGGCGCATCGGTCCAGAGGGCATGCGTCCGGATGCCGGCAATTGAGCATCGATCCGGTCATCCTGTTTTTCCTGCTGGGCATCATTGCGCGGCTGGTCAAGTCGGATCTGCGCCTGCCTGAACCGATCTACGAGGCACTATCGGTCTATCTGCTGCTGGCGCTGGGCTTGAAGGGCGGGGTGGAGCTGGCACGCCATCCACTGGCCACCCTGGTGCCACAGACCCTCGCGGTGATCGCCCTGGGCTGCGTGTTGCCGTTACTGGCCTATGTCGCGCTCAAGCGGCTGGTGCGGCTCGACCGCGTCAACGCCGCGGCGATCGCCGCGCACTATGGCTCGGTCAGCGTGGTCACCTTCGCCGCCGGCGTGGCCTGGCTGGAAGCGCGCGCGATTCCGTTCGAGCCGCACCTGGCGCTGTTTCTGGCGGTGCTCGAAGTTCCGGGCATCGTGGTTGGCGTGCTGCTGGCTCGCGGCGTTGGTGTGGGTACCGGTGCCGGTGCCGCGCTCACGCCCATGCTCAAGGAGGTGCTGGCGGGAAAAAGCGTTCTGCTACTGCTGGGCGGGCTTGCGATCGGCGCGCTGCTAGGGCCGGCCGGGCTCAAGTCGACGGCTCCCTTGTTCGTCGATCTGTTCAAGGGCGCGCTATGCCTGTTCATGCTCGAATTGGGCCTGGTGACCGGCCGCCAGTTTGCGCAATTGAAGAAGAGTGGCGCGCGCCTGGTGCTGTTTGCGCTCATCACACCTTTGCTTTTCGGCGCGGCCGGTGCCGCATTGGGTGGCCTGATCGGCCTCTCGGTGGGCGGCGCGGCCTTGCTGGGCACGCTGGCGGCCAGCGCTTCGTACATCGCCGCGCCGGCCGCCATGCGGGTGGCGGTGCCGGAAGCCAGCCCCGGGCTGTCGCTGCCGGTGGTGCTTGGGGTGACCTTTCCGTTCAACGTGTTCGTGGGTCTGGGCGTGTATCACGCCTATGCGGTTTTTCTGGCGAGGTGAAGCATGGAGCAACCCTGGCATGCACGCAAACTCCTGACCATCATTGCCGAGGCGGCATTGGAGCGCGCGCTGGTCGCGGAGGTGCGCGACGCCGGCGGCGGTGGCTATACCATTTCGGAAGTGCGGGGTGGCGGCGGCAGCGGCGAACGCGCCGGCGACTGGGAGGGCGAACGTTCGATCGAGTTTCGCGTGATCTGCGACGAGGCCTTAGCCGGGCGCATCGCCGATCGGGTGATGGCGCGTTACGCGAATCATTACTCGCTGGTGCTGTACCTGACTGAGGTGGGTGTCAGGCGGGTTGAGCGGTTTCCGTGAGCGGGATGGAGCGCACGCGCGACGCCGGCAGGATGGCGCGAAACTCGCTGCCGCGGCCAGGCTCGCTGTCGATCTCAAGGCGCCCGCCATGGCGCGCCAATGCATGTTTGACGATCGCTAAGCCCAGGCCGGTACCGCCGGTCTCGCGCGAGCGCGATTTGTCGACCCGGTAAAAACGTTCGGTGATGCGCGGCAGGTGCTCGGGTGCGATGCCTGGGCCGTTGTCGCTGACGCAAAAGCAGGCACCATCCGCGTGGCGCCCAAAACTGATGCGCACCACGCCACCGCTTGGCGTGTGGCGCACCGCGTTTGACACCAGGTTGGCGAAGGCGCTGCGCAGTTCATCCATCGCGCCCACGATGGTGAGCGCTGTGATGTCCACCTTTATCTCGTGCTTTCCGGCTGACAAGGCGCGCGCTTCGGCAACCACCGCGTCGATCAGGGTGCTGGCCACGAATTCGGCTTCGCGATCCGGGCTCAAATGGGTTTCCAGGCGCGACAGCGTCAACAGGTCTTCGATCAGGCGCTGCATGCGCTGGGTCTGATCGAGCATGATGCTTTCGATGCGCTTGAGTTGCTCCGGCGCGATATCAGGCTGCTCGATCATCTGCTCGAGAAAGCCGCCCACCACCGTAAGCGGGGTGCGCAATTCATGTGAAACATTGGCGATGAAATCGCTGCGCATGGTCTCCATGCGGGTGAATGGCGTGGTGTCGCGCGACACCACCATGCGTCGGGTTTCCTGGAACGGCATCAACTGCACCGAGAGTGTGGTTTGCGCCACCGCGTCGGCCAGGGGCAATGGCTCGCGAAAATCGGCGCGCATCAGGTACTCGGTGAAAGCCGGCTGACGCACCAGATTGAGAATCAGGAAGCCGCGATCGCGCTTGAGGTTGAGGCCCAAGTGCTTCTCGGCCGACGGATTGCACCATTCGATCAGGCCGCCGCGGTCGAGGATGACGATGCCGTCCGGCAGCGCGCTGGTTGCTTCGATGAAACGATTCAGGGTTTCGGTGACCAGGTCGCGTTCGCTGTCGCCGCGCCGACGGCTGCGTCGCAGCGCCGCAAACACGGCCGTCCAGGCACCGTAACCGGATGGCAACTCGGTCAGCAGTTCGTGGTTGTCCGGCTGCTGCAGCCAGTCGGTGATACGGCTCAGGTAATAGAGATGCAGGCCGACCAAGACGCCCAGGCCGGCTAAGGCGACCAGTAGGGCAGGCAGCAAACCAAAGGCGAGATCGGTTGCGATCGCGACAAAAGCGATCAGGCCGAAGCGACCCCAGACCGGAAACCAGAAGCGCTCCAAAATGGCTCAGGCGAGAGTGAACAAGTTCAATTATCCACTGTTGTACGGCTGAGCCGGTAGCCGGCGCCGCGCACGGTCTGCACCAGCCCCTCCGCCGCCTGGTTCGACAGCGCTTTGCGCAGGCGCAGGATATGCACGTCGACCGTGCGCTCCTCGATGAACGTATGGTCGCCCCAGACCTGATCGAGCAGTTGCGCGCGTGAGAAGACGCGCTCTGGGTGCGCAGTCAGAAAGCGCAGCAGCTTGAATTCGGTCGCGCCCATTTCCAGCGCCTTGCCGTTGACCCGTGCCTCATGGCGCGCCGGATCGACCGTCAGCGGGCCGTAGACGATTGGCTCATCGGCATGTTCGGGCGCGCGCCGACGCAGTAGCGCGTTGACCCGTGCCACCAGCTCGCGCGGTGAAAACGGTTTGGTCATATAGTCGTCGGCACCGGCATCCAGCCCGGAAATCTTGTCGGCTTCTTCGGCACGCGCGGTCAGCATGATGATCGGCATGCCCTTGGTGCGTTGATCGCTGCGTAGCGCGCGTGCCAGTTGCACCCCGGATTCACCGGGCAGCATCCAGTCGAGGATCATCAGGTCGGGCAGGGCGTCACGCACGATTTCAAGCGCCGTGGTGGCATCCATCGCGCGTTTGATGTTGTAGCCCTTGGGGGCCAAGGTGAATTCGAGCAGGTCGAGAATCGCCGGCTCGTCTTCCACCAGAAGCAGGGTGGTATCGATCGCCATGCGCCTAGTCCCGATTGAGAATGCAGGTGGGCGGCGTCAAAGCACGCTGCCGGAAGCCGAGGTCGAATGCCGCACATCGGTTCCCTCGGCCACATAGATCACGTATTCGCTGATGTTCTTGGCATGGTCGCCGACGCGTTCCAGCGCCTTGGCGATCCACACCACACCCAGGGCGGTGGAAATCGTGCGCGGGTCTTCCATCATGAATGTGATCAATTCGCGCAGGATGCTGCGAAATTCGTTGTCGATCAGTTGGTCCTGCTTGACGATGCTGTCGGCGGCGACGCTGTCCATGCGGGCGAAGGCGTCGAGCGAATCCTTGAGCATGCCGATGGCCATGTTCGCGGTGACATTGATGTCGGAGAATCCGAACAGATTGACCACGCC
>JAYVWK010000389.1:0-3934 GCA_043786185.1 Burkholderiales bacterium | reverse complement strand
GCCACCGGCGAAGTCGGCCGCGGCATGGCGCTGAAGCTGGTCAACAACATGCTGGTGCAGGTCAATTCGGTCGCCGTGGCTGAGGCAATGATGCTCGGCACCCGCGCCGGACTCGACCCGCAGATGATCCATGACGCCGTCAAGGTGAGTACGGGCTACAGCGTCGCGTTCGAAATGCGCGTGCCGCGCATGATCGCGCGCGATTTCGCGCCCGGCGGCCGGATGGACATTTCGTACAAGGACCAGGAACTCGAGACCGCATTTGCCAAGCAACTCGGCGTCCCCATGTTGCTGGCGGCGGTGACGCAGCAGGTCTACCAGATCGCCCGCAACATGGGATTGTCGGGCGAAGATGCCGCCGCACTGATCAAGGTGTACGAACAACTGGGCGGCGCGCAGCACAACTGATGCTGGGCCGCCAAGCGCGCTGTCGCGCGCGATGCGCACCTCGGCTACCTGCAGCTTGTGGCCGAGATGCGCGATGCCGGCCACCGTCGGACTCACCTTCTGGCTGGCGCGCGCCGCCAGTTCGGCACCCAGCACATGGCGCGGCGTGAACGCACCACTGGCGCCGGCGAGAATCATCGGCTGCCGGTGGCAGGGGTCCTCGACCAGTGCCAGGATCTCGCCTTTGAAGCCGCTCTGGCGCGCCGCCAGAATAGTGGCGGCATTGCGGTCGTCGTTGCCGTTGACGATCAGCGCCCGTGCCTGACCGAGATTGGACTTCGTCAGTACGCCTTCATCGAGATTGCCATGGATCACGCGATGCCCCTGCAGGAGCAGGTGCCGCGCTTCGGCCTCGTCTTGATCAATGATCACGGTGGGAATGTCCGCCTGCTCGAGTTCGGTGATCAGGGTCGCCACGGCCGGACCGTAGTCGAAGATGAGCACATGATCGCGCGCATTCGCCGACTCTTGCGGCAACTTTGTTTCGAAGCGTTCTTCAAGCAGGGGAATCAGGAACATCGGCAACACCAGGAAGATCATCGTCACCTCGAGGAACTGGGCGAACACCACGAACAGGACCATCACCGGATGCTGCCAGGAGGTATCCACGCTGTAGCCGGTGGTCGAGGTGGTGCCGGCCGCCCACTGCAAGGCCTGCCAGAAATTCCGTGTCTCGCCATCGAGATGCTCCATGCCGAGCATGTAGAGCAGGGACAACATGATCAGGACCACGACCAGCACGCCGATCAGGGGCAGAAAGCGGTTATATGAACGCAGCATAGGTTCTGGCGGTCTGGGGTGAGAAATGTCGCGGCGAAGTCGATGGAAATCGACTGGAAAAAGAAGAAAATGACCCCGCATTTTTCGGCATTTCGCCGGGCCGGTCGATTCCTTACTTTACCAGCCAGCCCGACACAGGCTTGCGCAACACCAGCGCACCAGGGGTCTCCGGAGATGTCTTGAATGCGCTTGCAAAACGATACTGCAATTGACTTTCAAACGCGACTCTGGCGTGGTGGCGAGTATTGCTTATCCCGAATTGGCCGGAATCGGCAAGCCGACCACGACCGTACGCAGTGGCGCAACCAACAAGAATATGGCCGCAGGAACTGAAGTCGCCGCGCTGCTTCAATGCGCAGCGGGCGACTGAAACTTGCCGCCTGAAGGGAAGCGGCCTACACTTGCATGATGCGCATCGTCGGCGATCAAAACCGTTCGGACATCGAGCTTGACCCGGTCAAGGCCCACCGGCGCGGGCAGCTTCTTGACGCCATGATGCGCGGCACCGTGCCGCCGGTGGTGCGCGGCGTCACGCGCGGCACACACGAGTATTTCAATCGCGTCGATGCCGCGCGCCAACTCGAAGCGGCGCGCGCCCTCAACCTGGAATGAACTCCGACAACCCGCTGGTTCGACTGCTGTCGTGCTTTCGCGACCAAGGGGTTGAGTATGTCCTGGTGGGCGGGCAGGCGGTGCGGCTCAACGGTTATCTGCGTGCCACCGAGGATATCGACGTGCTGGTCGAGGCCACCCGCGTGAATGGCGAAAAAATCATTCGCGCGCTCGATTTCTTGCCGTCGTCCAAAGACCTGGACCCCGATTGGTTTGTGCCGGCGGCAAATGGCGAAGTTGAAAACATCCGCATTGCCGACGATCTTCTGGTGGACTTGCTGTTCGCCGCCAACGGCGAAACCTATGAATCCGTGCAGCCATATGTGCGCGAGTTGATGATCGACGAGACACCGGTGCGCGTGCTCAATATCGACGGCCTGATCAAGACCAAAACCGACCATCGCGAGAAAGACCTGCTGGACAAGCGGGTGCTTGCGCGCATCCGCGATGACTTGAAGAGTGGCAAATAGCGCGCGAGGCCTGCAAACCCTGCCAGTCGCGCCGGCGAATCCCGTTGCGCGAAACGGGTCGCAAGCGGAATCGACGCCCTGCATCGCTGACTACGTAGCGCCGCTCTGCCGTCTTCGCCACCGAACCCGGCGAAAAACGCGGGCAGTCGCCACACACATCGATCGACAGGCGTCATGATGTCAGACGGGGAGCCGACTGCGCTGCGAGGCTGCCGAAAGCACTTTTCCACCGGAGCCTTCGCATGTTCATTCGTAAAGTCGGAGTTGCTGTCTTGACTCTCGGTCTGCATGGCGCGGCATCCGCCACTTCCCTCCTGGTTCCGGCCTATTTCTACCCGTCGTTCGAACCGGCGCAGAGCTATTGGAACGAACTGACCGCGGCAGCGGCAGCGGGCGTCCGCGTCACTGCGATCATGAACCCGGACAATGGTCCGGGCACGCTTCCCAACAGCGACTATGCAAGCGCGATCACCGGCTTTCGCTTAGCCGGAGGCAAGGTGTTGGGCTACGTGTACACGTGCTACGGCGGCGGCACTTGCGTCAGTGGTCTGCCGTCCACGCGCAGCGCCGCCGACGTCCTGGCCGACGCGCAGCGCTATGCCGACTGGTACAAGGTCGACGGCATTTTCTTGGACGAGATGTCCAACCAGTTGACTGCGTTGCCCTTCTACCAGACCGTGGCGCAGGGCTTGCGTGCGGCGCGGCCGGGCGGGCTGACCGCGGTGGCCAGCGTACCCGAACCTTCGATGCTCTCCATGCTGTTGGGCGGTTCGCTGTTGATGGGACTCAGACGCTTCTTGCGCTGAGATCAGGAATTTCCGGTTGTGGCACGCACCGGCGATCACGCGTCCCGCGCGACCGCACATGCCGCGACGCCCATGGCGATTCGCATCGCCTCATGAAACGCGGTGGCCGTCGCAGCCACGAGCCCGCCCGCCGCGCATAGAATGCGCCTTTCCCCATTGGAGCATCATCGAGATGAGCGACACCAACGAATACACGCCACCCAAGGTCTGGGTCTGGAACAAGGAAAGCGGCGGCCGCTTCGCCAAGATCAACCGGCCGATCGCCGGCGCGAACTTCGACAAGGAACTGCCGGTCGGACGCCATCCGCTGCAGCTCTATTCCCTGGCCACGCCCAATGGCGTGAAGGTCACGGTGATGCTGGAGGAACTGCTGGCGGCGGGCCACACGGGCGCCGAGTACGACGCCTGGCTCATCCAGATCAATGAAGGCGACCAGTTCGGCTCCGGCTTCGTCGGGATCAATCCCAACTCCAAGATTCCCGCGTTGCTAGACCGCAGCACGGCCACGCCCACAAGGGTGTTCGAATCCGGCGCGATTCTGATGTATTTGGCCGAGAAGTTCGACAGCGCCTTTCTGCCGAAGGACGGAGTCAGGCGCGCCGAGTGCCTGTCCTGGCTGTTCTGGCAGATGGGGGCTGCGCCGTATCTGGGCGGCGGCTTCGGTCACTTCTATGCCTACGCGCCGTTCAAGATCGAATACGCGATTGATCGCTTCGCGATGGAGGTCAAGCGCCAGCTCGACGTGCTCGACCGCCAGTTGGCCGAACATGAATACATCGCAGGCGCCGACTACACCATCGCCGACATGGCGATCTGGCC
>JAYVWK010000388.1:0-16237 GCA_043786185.1 Burkholderiales bacterium | reverse complement strand
GAAATGGGCCTTCTGGCCTTGCTCGAAACCATTCTCGCACCGCTCTGGGTATGGCTGGGCCTCGGTGAAACACCAGGTACGGCGGCGCTCATCGGGGGCGCCATGATCATTGGCGCCCTGCTGGTCAACGGACTGTTGAGCCTGCGCCACGACTCACGGCGCTAGCGGCTTGCCGGCGCTCCAGCAGGTTGTTGGCCACCAAGGCGCCGATCACCACGCAGGCGCCAAGCCATTCAACCGGCAGCGGCATGTGCCCACGCAGCGCGTCTACCGCGAACACCGCCACCGGAGTGGCGTTGGCGATCAACAGGGTATTGACCGCGCCGAGCCGGGCGACGGCGATGGCAAACAGGAAAATCGCCACATAGAACGGGAACACACCGATGTACACAATCGCCGGCAATCGCGCCAGCACTGTCGCCGACTCCGGCATCTGCGCAATCCCGAACGGCGTAAGAATGGCGGTCAAAATGCAGATGCCGGCCGTACCGGCCAGGCAGGCGAGCGTGGTGTAGCGCAGCGGCGACCAGGACGCAAAGCGCTGCGCACCCAGTGTGTAAACGATCCAGCCCAGGGCACCCACAAACGCCATCGCATCACCGATCAGGGAGCCGCCGCTCAACGCCTGGGTGAAGTCGCCACGGGTGATCACCAGCGCCAGGCCGCCGAAGGCGACCAGGATGCAGGCCATGGTGTGGGTGGCGGGGCGCGTACCGCGGCTGACCCAGAACCAGAAGGCGGTCAACATCGGCTGCAGCGCCATGATCACCGAAATATGCCCCGGACTGGTGTAATACAAGGCCCAGAACACGATCAATCCGAACACCATAAAGCCGGCACAGCCATGCAGTAGCAGCGATGCGCCGCGCCCTTCGGTGGAAAATGCCGCCGCCCCTTCGCGCCACCACAGCGTCAAGGCGAACAGCAACGCGCCAATGGCGTAGCGCAGCACGCCGAAGTAATACTGGTCCATGGTCTGCAGCACGTGCTGTGACAGCGGTAACTGGGTACCCCACAGCAATACCGTGACCACCATGCCCGCGGTGGCCAGCGTCCGCGCCCGGGCATCGGACGCGCCGCTCAGCATCGTCGCGCCGTGCGCGCGCCGGTCAAGCAGGCATCGGCTGCAATTGCATCAGCTAAGCCGTCGGCAGGCGGTGGTAGCGAAACTGCTCGCGCAACTTGACCTTGAGCATTTTGCCGGTGGCCCCGAGCGGAATCGCGTCGACGAAAGCCACATCGTCGGGCAACCACCATTTGGCGATCTTGCCCTCGAAGAACCGCAGAAGTTCCTCTCTCGACACATGCGCGCCGGGCTTTTTCACCACCACCAGCAGCGGCCGCTCGTCCCATTTCGGGTGCGCGATGCCGATGACCGCAGCCTGCTGTACCGCCGGGTGCGCAACGGCGATATTCTCCAGATCGATCGAACTGATCCACTCGCCGCCGGACTTGATCACGTCCTTGCTGCGATCGGTGATCTGCATGTAACCATCGGGGCTGATCGATGCCACGTCGCCGGTTGGAAACCAGCCGTCGACAAGCGGATCGCCGCCCTCGCCCTTGTAGTAGCCACGCACCACCCACGGCCCCCTGACCAGCAGATCCCCGAAAGCCTTGCCGTCCCACGGGAGTTCCGCGCCGTCACCGCCGACGATCTTCATGTCCACGCCGAACACCGCGCGACCCTGGGTGATTTCCACCTTGAATTGCTCTTCGGGGGATTGCGACAGATGCTTGGTCTTCAGGTTGCATACGGTGCCCAGCGGCGACATTTCGGTCATGCCCCAGGCATGCAGCACCTTGACCCCGTAATCTTCCTGGAAGGTCTTGATCATCGCCGGCGGGCATGAGGAGCCGCCGATCACGGTAGTCTTCAAAGTCGAGAAGCTCAGCCCGTTTTGCTTGAGATGCGCAAGCAATCCCAGCCATACCGTGGGCACGCCCGCAGACATGCTCACTTTCTCGGTCTCGAACAACTCGAAAACGCTCTTGCCATCAAGGTGCGGCCCCGGCAATACCAGTTTCGCACCCACCAGCGGGCAGGCATACGCCAGGCCCCAGGAATTGACATGGAACATCGGCACGACCGGCAATATGCAGTCGCGTGCCGAGCAATTGAGACTGTCGGGCAACGCCGATGCATAGGCGTGCAGCATGGTCGAACGATGGCTGTAGAGCGCTCCCTTGGGATTGCCGGTGGTGCCAGAGGTGTAGCACAGCGAAGATGCGGTGTTCTCGTCGAAGCCAGGCCATTCGAGCTGATCAGAGGACGCGTTCAGGAGATCTTCATAGCACAGCAGGCCCGCCAACCTGGAGTCGCGGGGCATGTGTGAACGATCGGTCATCAGCACCAGGGCCTTGCAAGTCTTCAGGTGCCCGGCGATGCCCTCCACCAGCGGCAGAAAGCTCAGGTCGAAGAACAGGACCCGATCTTCAGCGTGATTGACGATCCAGGCGATCTGCTCCGGAAACAGGCGCGGGTTGATGGTGTGCATCACCGCACCGATGCCCGATATGCCGTAGTACAACTCGAAATGCCGATAGCCGTTCCACGCCAGGGTGCCGACTCGATCACCAAGCACCACGCCTAAATTGCGTAGCGCATTGGCGGCGCGCTTGGCGCGCCGATTGGCATCGGCATAGGTATAGCGATGCATACCGCCTTCGACCGTGCGCGACACGACTTCGCTATCGGCATGATGCCGTGCGGCATGTTCGATGACGGTGGAAATGAGCAGCGGTTGGCTCTGCATGAGACCCAGCATGTGACTCTCCGGATAGGCGTTTGCAAGCACGGACAAAGCTACGCGATTATAGCTGCCACGCATGCGCTGCCTGGCGAGGCAAGTGCGGTTTACGCACCCTTGCCATCGGGACGAACAGCACAGTAAAAAGCCCGCATGCGCAACGCATGCGGGCCTTGTGTGCCGCCTTTTGAAACCCGGGTCGTGCCCTATCTGCCGCTGATCCAGGCAGCCAGCTCCTTTACCTCCTGGCTACCCGGTTGACGTTCCTGCATGGACTTCACCACCGCCTTCATATCCTCGTACATCATGTGGCTGTCGAGAACGGTGTAGAGAAAAAGCTCGGGCGTGATGTCGTCCGCTGCAGCAGTAGCACGCCAGGATTCATAGGTCTTCTTCGCCGCGGCCACTTCAGCGCTCTGGCTGGCACTCAGTTTCTGGGTCTTGACGCCGCGC
Organism: Burkholderiales bacterium; assembly: GCA_043786185.1. GTDB lineage: Bacteria > Pseudomonadota > Gammaproteobacteria > Burkholderiales > JAEUOS01 > JAEUOS01. Next base: position 13,034 of record JAYVWK010000388.1, on the reverse strand, counting down.
ACTGTCACGCCACCCGCGCGTCCCAGTTTGGCGATCTGTATCACTTCGGCGGTCTGCGCCAGTTTGGCCGGCGCACTGCCCGGCACCTGGGACACCTCCGGCCGGCCGGCAGTGGCCTCGCCCTGCTTTGAGCCGGCCTTGAACACCGCCGGCCCCTTCCAGGTTTCCTGACGCCCGCCGTCGAAATACACCACGCGCAACAGTGCGCCTTCGGCCACAGTGAAGCGATCGCCATCACGCACCTTCATGAAGGGTGTAGCCCGCGTGGCGGCACTGCCGCCCTGATACGTGACCTCACCCTGCATCTGGTTGATCAAGCCTACGTCGGCGGCCGACCAGGTGGCACTTGCGAACCCAAGACCAAGCAACAGGCCGGACCATCGAACAAGCCGGACAATTATCAAAAGTGTCATTTGTATTTCTCCCCAGTTCCGTAGCTTGCGAATATCCGCATTGCAATGATGCAACGCACCGTCGAATCTTGCGCGCAAAGCCGCCAGACCTCAAGGCAAAATGTCACGCAAGCGCGCGCCAGCGGGCTTAATCCCTGCCTGTATCACTACTTTTAACGATTCCCCAGGCCTTCATCACCCAGCACCTCGACCACGTCCACCGTCGCCCTGCGCCCCTTGACCGCAATGCTGTCGCGCCGGCCGGCAATGACGCCCGCACCCGCCGCTTCGACGGTGGCACGGCTGGCAACGATTCGCCAACCCAGGTCCTTGGTTGCCCCCTCCAGGCGCGATGCGGTGTTCACGGTATCGCCGATGATGGTGTACTCGCGGCGTTTCTCGGTGCCGATGTCGCCCGAAATCACAATCCCGGTATGCAGCCCGATACCGATAGCGAATTCCGGCAGACCGCGGTCGCCAAAGCGCTCGTGCATCCAGTTCTTGAACTCGTCAGCGGCGGCCAGCATGCCCAACGCGGCACGCACTGAACGCCGCGCGTGGTCCGGGTAAGGCACGGGCGACCCAAACATCGCCATCACGGCGTCGCCAATGTACTTGTTGACATTGCCGCGTTCGGTGAGAATCGGCTCGCACACCCGCGCGAAGTAGGTGTTGAGCATTTCGACGACCTCATGTGCGGACAGTTTCTCGGAGATGGTGGTGAAATTGCGGATGTCGGAAAACAGCACCGTGACCGTCATCTCCTGGCCCTTCAAGTCAAGCCCTTCGCCTTCGCCCTGGTTGGCGATGAGGAGATCGACCACCTCGGACGACACGTAGGAGCCGAACATCGAGCGCAAGCGGCGCCGCGCCCGCTCCTCCCCGGTCAGCCGCAGCCCGAGCGTGATGAGGAACCCAAGCAACAGGGTCAACTGCATGGCCGATACCGGCAATACCCAGTCAAAGCGGAATGCCTGGTAGGCGACTGCCGCAAACAGCGCGGCGACGCCGATGCCGGCGGCGGCGCCGGCAAGTGGGTGCAAATGCAGGAACAGCCACCCGGCAAGCCCGGCCATGGCGACAATGATTGCCGCCATGCCAGCCCAATCCAGGTAGCGCGGGTAGTGTCCCGAGAGCAGCGTCTCGACGATATTGGCATGTACTTCACCACCGGTCATCTGGGACCTGGTAAAGCCAACCAGGCCGCGCGAATAGGGCGTCAGGTGGGTGTCCTGCAAACTCGACGAATCATGTGCGGTAATGATCACTACCCGCCCCTTGAGGGCCTTCACCGCCGGCAGTTCGAGCGCCCCGGGCTCGAGCAGGCGTGCCATTGAAACACTGGGTATGGTGTTGGACGGCCCGACATAGCCGACCACACGCGCCACAGGTTTGCGTTCGATGCGCTCGCCACCCACGGTCCAGACCGCCGCCTGCGGATCCTGCCCGGCCACGCGCAAGGCCAACTGGGTAGAAAAGCCCAGGCCCGGCACACCCGGTTCGGTGAGCAAGACCGGATAAAAGCGCCGCACGATGCTGTCCTGGTCGGGAAACAGATTGGCCAGACCGACATCCTGCAACTGGTTGGGCAACAGGTAGAAATGCTCGGGTGGCGGCAGCACCAACTCGGACTCGCCACGCGAGTTCTCGATCAAGTGGCCGACCAGGACCTTGTTGCCGTGCGCCAAGCGCTCGCGAAACGCACTATCGTAGGTACGGCTGATCTGGGTATCCGAAAGGTTGAGCCGTTTTAGCCAGGTCTCGGCACTGGTGGCATACACGAAGTCCAGCCCGATCACGCTTGCGCCGGCCTCGTCGAGCACCTTCATCGCGGCGGCGAAATGCGGCTGCCAAAATGCCAGGGGATCGTCCTTGAGCTTGAGAAACGTAGCGTCGTCGACCGAGACGATTGCCACATGCACCGCCTCGCGCCGCTTAGCCGCAACGTGATGCCAGAGGTCGTAATAGAAATCGTCGAACCCGGTTAGCAGTCCCTGCCACTGTGCCGTCAGCGTCAGTCCGGCGGTCGCCAGGGCCACCGCGATGAAGCGCCGCAGATCGCGCCAGGGTGCCATCGGACTCAATCCCCGACCAGCACGAATGGCGCCCAGAAAAACGGATGCGCGCGCGAGTAAGTGCGTCCGCCGGTGGCGAAACCGCTTGCGGCCAGCGAGCGCTGCGCCGCCGCCAGCGCCTCGCGCGACAGGCGTTCGGCCTGGGCGAAGTCGCCCTTGGCCAAGAAGTCATCTGCCTGCCCGCGCAATTGCTGCCAGCGCTTTGCGTCAGGCAGGGACAAGGGGCGCGAACTTTGCGCCGCAGCAAGCGCCACGAACAACGTTGCGACGCAGGCGGCGATACAATTGCGAATGCGCATCAATCATCCTCCTTGTAGTCATCGCCGGGCGCCAGCCACACTGCGCGGCGTTGCCAAATTGGCTGTCAACTGAAAGAGTATGCCACTGTGAACCAAGCTTTCAGGCCGCCCACACAGACCCTGCATGGCGTTACTGCGCTCGACTGGTCGCCGCGCTTCGAAACCGCGGGACCCGATTGCGCTCATGCGCTGCGCGACCACCGCATCAATTCTGCGCGCTTCGACGCCTGGGCGACGCGTTATCGCGAGCGGATGCGCGCGGAACACAGCGTGGATGCGCAGCGGCGCGTCTCGATGAGCGCAGTCAACCCCAAGTACGTGCCGCGACACTACCTGGCCGAGGCCGCGATCCGCAAGGCGGCGGATCAACGCGACTACTCGGAAATCACGCGCCTTCATGAAGTGCTCAGACGTCCGTTTGACGAACCGCCGCAGCACGAGGCCTACGCCGCACCCGCAGCGGATTGGGCGGCCGGCATCGAGGTCAGTTGCAGCTCATGATCGCGCTTGGGCGACAGCGCGCCGGCCCGCTGAAACCGTGGCCGACAATGCCGCGTATAAACCGCGTGAACGGCAACTCCATCGCAGCCCCGCCTCACCTCACCATTTGACAAAATGAACATGCCCAAGATCAGCAAGACCGAGCAGGAATGGAAAGCGCAACTCAGCGGCGAACAATTCGAGGTGACACGCAAGCACGGGACCGAACGCGCATTCAGCGGCCAATACAATGACCACCACGCCGACGGCGTCTATCATTGCGTCTGCTGCGACACGCCGCTGTGGGATTCGCGCTACAAGTTCGAGTCCGGCACCGGCTGGCCGAGTTTCTGGCAGCCTGCGCTTGATGCCAATGTCGCCGCCGAATCCGACACCAAGTTCTTCATGCGCCGTACCGAGGTCCATTGCGCGGCGTGCGATGCGCACCAGGGGCACGTGTTCGAAGACGGGCCGAAACCCACCGGCCTGCGTTATTGCATCAATTCCGCCGCGCTCAAATTCGTCGCGCGAGATTCCTGATTTGGCCCGTGCCCTGCGGGCAGCAAGGTAAAATAAGCGACCATGGATTTCCTCATCGATCTCGTCCCGGCGCTGCCGTTTCTGCTGGTCGCCTTCAATTTGATCGACATGTTCCTGGCGACCAAGCTGGCAATGGGCGCGGCGGTGCTGCAGATCATCGCCAGCCGCCTGCGCTACGGGCACGTCAAGCGCATGCATGCCGTGACCTTCGCCGCCATCATCGTGTTCGGTGCGATCACGCTCTTGCTGCATGACGACTACTTCATCAAGATCAAGCCAACCGTGCTCAATTGGGGCTTTGCCATGGTTTTTCTTGGGGCGCCGCTCTTGTTCAAGAAAAACCTGCTACGCATGATGCTGGGGGAAAAGCTGGCGATGCCGGATTTCGCCTGGGCGCGCCTGAATCTGATGTGGGTTGCCTACTTTTTCGCCATTGGCGCGGTCAACCTTTACGTCGCGAACAATTTCTCGGCCGAAATCTGGGGCAAGTTCCGGGTTTTCGGCATGTACGGTGCGCTGATTGTCTTCATGGTTGTGCAGGGCTTTTATGTCTACCGGCACATGCTGCCCGAACCGGCGCCAGCCGACAGCAAGGAATGATGCATGAATACCGGCACTGACATGTTGGCAAGGATTCGCCAGCGACTTGAGGTGTTCGAACCTAGCAGGGTCGAACTGCGCGACGACGGTGCAGCGCACATCGGGCACGCAGGTGCGGGTGGCGGCCATTTTGAATTGACCATTGTGTCGGAGCGGTTCACCGGCCAGTCGCGCGTTGCGCGCCATCGCATGGTGTATGCGGCGCTGGGACCGCTGATGAATGCGGGCATCCATGCGTTGGCGCTGTCGACCCACGCGCCGGCGGAAGCTGCGGCACACGACACCTGAATTCATTTCAATTTCGAGGTATGGCAATGAAGAACCGGCTTTCCTTCCTTCTCGCGGGTCTGCTTGCGGCGGCAAGCTGCGGCGCCCAGGCGCAAAATCTGGCGCGCGTCAACGGTGTGGCGATTCCCACCGCGCGTGCCGATGCCATGGTCAAGGAACTCGCGTCCCAGGGCCGCGGCGACAGCCCGCAGTTGCGCCAAGCGATACGAGACGAATTGATCAACCGCGAAATCATGATGCAGGAGGCCGGTCGGCTGGGCTTGGCCAAGCTGCCCGAGGTCGCCAATCAACTGGAGCTGGCGCGGCAGAACGTGCTCGTGCGCGTGTACGTACAGGAATATTTCAAGAAAAACCCGAACACCGACCTCGAAATGAAAGGCGAGTACGAGCGCATCCGCAAGGAACTGGGCGACAAGGAGTATCGGGCGCGGCATATCCTGGTGAAAACCGAGGAGGAAGCCCGTGCGATCACCGCCAAGCTCAAAGTTGGCGCCAAGTTCGAGGAAATGGCCAAGGCGTCCGACGATCCGGGTTCCAAGGACAAGGGCGGCGACCTCGACTGGGCGACGGCATCGACCTTCGTCCCGGAATTCTCGAAAGCGATGAGCGCGCTCAAAAAGGGGGAAGTCACCGATACACCGGTCAAGACCCAGTTTGGATTTCATGTGATCCGGCTCGATGACGTGCGCGACACGCAATTGCCGTCGATGGAGGAGGCCAAACCGCGAATTTCCGAGTTGCTGCAACGCCAGCGTTTCGAGAAGATGCTTGCGGAGTTGCGCACCAAGGCCAAAGTCGAGTAAGCATTCAGGTCATTGGCTCTACGCAGGCCGCCGCAAGGCGGCCTTTTTTGTCTCGCCGCTGGCGGCACGCGACGCCGCAACTTTTGCTATCATAGAGTGACTTATGATAGCTTTTATGCATTGAACCCGATACCCTCGCCGCTGCCGGCGTGACGGAGGTTCCAAATGACGCTCACCGAACTGCGCTACGTCGTCGCTGTGGCCCGCGAACGCCATTTCGGACATGCCGCGGAAGCCTGTTTCGTGAGCCAACCGACCCTTTCAGTGGCGATCAAGAAGCTGGAGGAAGAACTCGGCACGGCGCTATTCGAACGCAGCCAGAGCGAGGTGACCGTGACCCCGGTGGGCGCCGAAGTGGTCGCCCAGGCGCAACGGGTGCTGGAACAGGCCAGCGCCATCAAGGAACTGGTCAGGCAACGGCGCGACCCGCTGGCAGGGCAATTGCGCCTGGGGGTGATCTATTCGATCGCCCCCTATCTGTTGCCGGCACTGGTGCCGCGCATGATCAAGACCGTGCCGGGCATGCCCCTGGTGATCGAGGAAAACTTCACTCACCGCCTGCTGGAAATGCTCAAGAGCGGTGATATCGACGTAGCGATTCTGGCGCAGCCATTTTCCGAGCCCGGCATCATGATGCAGGCGGTGTACGACGAGCCCTTCATGGTCGCACTGCCGGCGGGGCATCCCTGGGTGGGACGCAAGTCGATTGCCGCTGCCGACCTCAAGAATGAAACCATGCTGCTCCTGGGTTCGGGCCATTGTCTGCGCGACCAGGTATTGCAGGTGTGCCCGGAGTTGATGCGCTTTTCCTCCAGCAGCGCGGAGGGCATCCAGAAAACCTTTGAAGGATCCTCGCTGGAAACGATTCGCCACATGGTCGCCTCGGGTGTGGGTCTGACCGTGCTGCCGGCCTCGGCGGTTCCAGCCGGTCAGCGCAAGAAAGACCTGATCGTTTACCGACCATTCATAGCGCCGGCGCCGAGCCGGCGCATCGCCCTGGCCTGGCGCAAGAGCTACACGCGCGCCAGTGCGATCGAGAAACTCCGTGAATGCGTTCTCGCATCCCGCTTGGCAGGCGTGCGAATGCTGGAGTTGGCGCCAGAGGCCCTGCACTGAACGGCCGGCGTTCAGCGCAACGATAAACAGTGACGATCGTCCGCGCTTGCTTCCGTCGATCGGGTGGCAACCCTGAACGTGACAAGGTCACATCGCGCCGCGCGGTGCGCGCCACGCGAACACCAGCGCCGCCCACCCGACAATGGCGGCCAACGCGGCCAGGAATGCCCACCACACGCCCCATTCCACACTGAACCAGTAGATCAGCAGGAAGGCGAACGGATAAATCACGATGCCCTGGATCGCCGTGGCCAGCGCGGCCGCGGTAGCGGCTGCGCCGACGCGCGGCTGCATGATGATGATCGAGCTTGTGAGCACCAGCGGAAAGGCGGCCAGCAAGCCGGTCCAGTCCGGCCCGATAGTGTGACTGAGCGTCACCACCGCACCGGCAACCAGCCCTACAAACAGGGCTCGCAACGGCAGGTCGAACCAGCGTTTGGCACCTGCAAGAAGCTTGCGGCCGGAGAGCGCGTGCCGGGTCGCAAGCGAACTGATCACCAAGGCCAGGGTACTCACCATCAGCAAAGGCAGCGGCGCCGGATCCCAATACTGCTCCAGCCAGGCCACAATGAACAATGCGAGCAATGCCAGACCCAGGCTTGCCGGCATGGGCATGCGCCGTGCCAGCAGCACATACACCATCCCGAATGCTGCCACCGCGATATTGGCGGCAACGCTGCCAAGCGCGCAGGCCGCGATGAAGTGCGGCGGCGTGATGAGAGCCAGCATCACATAGGTGGGGCCCACCGAAATCGGCATGGCCATGATCAGCCCCGCGACCAGCGGGCCGCTTCTCTCGGCCATGGCCGCGGCCGACACCACCACAGTCGCCGCGAAAATCACCTTGAGCGCGATCGACAGCCAGAGCGGATAGTCGCTCACCTGCACCTGCGCTTCGCCGATCGCAACGCCGGCCGACACATGCCGTGGGCTATGCCAGCCACGCGCGCGCGTTGCGGAACATGCGCATCCACGGCCCGTCCTCACCCCAGGCGGCGGGCGCCCAGGATTGCTGCACGGTGCGAAAGGCGCGCTCGGGATGCGGCATGAGGATGCCGAAGCGGCCGTCCGCAGTGGTGTAGCCGGTGACGCCGCCGGCCGAGCCGTTGGGGTTGTAGGGATAGGTTTCGGTGGGAGCGCCACGGTTGTCGACATAGCGGATCACCGGAATCGCCGTGGCTGCATCACCGTGCTGAGAGAAATCGCAAAAACCTTCGCCATGCGCGGTTGGCACCGTGATGCGGCTGCCGACCATGCCGCCGAAAAAAATCGAAGGCGACTGCAGCACTTCGACGGTGACAAAGCGCGCTTCGAACTGCTCGCTGCGATTTTTCGTAAAGCGCGGCCATGCGCCGGCGCCTGGAATCAGGTTGCCAAGATTGGCCATCATCTGGCAGCCATTGCAGACGCCGAGTGCGAACACCTCGGGGCGCGCGAAGAAGCTCTCGAAATCGGCGCGTGCACGCGGGTTGAACAAAATCGACTTGGCCCAGCCGGCGCCACCGCCCAGCACGTCGCCATAGGAGAATCCGCCGCAGGCCGCGAAAGCCTTGAAGTCCGCCAACGACACCCGCCCGCTGATGATGTCGCTCATGTGTACGTCATAGGCCGCAAAGCCGGCACGGTCGAAAGCCGCGGCCATCTCGACATGGCCGTTGACACCCTGCTCGCGCAGAATCGCGATCTTCGGCCGCACGCCGGTGGCGATCAGGGGAGTCAGATGGTCGATAGCCGGATCGAAGCTTAGCGACGGACTTAATCCCGGATCCTCGACATCGGCCGCGGCATCGAACTCCTGCTGCGCGGTCTGCGGGTTGTCGCGCAGCGCCTGCATGCGGTAGCTGGTCTCGCTCCACACGCGCAGCAGCTCGGCGCGCGGCAGTGCGAACACCGGCTTGGCATTGCGTACAAAGCGGATCTCTCCACGCTGGTTGGGAGAGCCGAGCACGAAAGTGCATTGCCCCAAACCCCATTGCTGCAGACGCGCGATGATCGCGTTGCGTTCGCTCGACCGCACCTGAATCACCGCACCGAGTTCCTCATTGAACAAAGCCGCCAGCAGCTTGTCGTTGGCACGGCCTTTGAGCATGTCCGGCCTGATTTCGAAGCCGTCATGGTCGGTACTGGCGGCATCCCAGCACACCGTATCAAGGTTGATCGTGACGCCGGTGTGGCCGGCGAAGGCCATTTCACAGACGGTGGTGAAGAGGCCGCCGTCAGAGCGGTCGTGGTAGGCCAGCAAGCGGCCTTCGCCATTGAGAGTCTGGATGGCGCGGAAAAACGCCTTGAGAAGTTGCGGATCGTCCAGATCCGGCACCACGTTGCCAAAGCGATTCCATGCCTGCGCCAGTGCCGAGAACCCCATGCGCTGTTGCCCGCAACCAAGATCGAGCAGAATCAGCGAGGTCGGCCCGGCATCGGTGCGCAACTGCGGCGTAGCCGAGCGCCGCGCATCTTGCACCGGCGCAAAGGCGGAAATGATCAGCGAGAGTGGCGCGGTCATCTCGCGCGCCCCGTCACCATCGTCCCATGCCGTTTTCATCGACATTGAATCCTTGCCCACCGGAATGGCTATGCCAAGCGCGTTGCACACTTCAAGGGTCACCGTCCTGACAGTGGCATAGAGTGCCGCATCCTCTCCGGTTTTCGCGTAACCGGCTGCAGCCATCCAGTTGGCCGACAGCTTGATGCGCTCGATATCCCCAATATCGGCGGCCGCCAGATTGGTGATCGCCTCGCCGACCGCCATGCGGCCGGACGCGGGGGCGTCGAGCATTGCCAGCGGCGTGCGTTCACCCATGGCGAAAGCCTCGCCGGCATAGCCCTTGAAATCCCGCAGTGTCACCGCACAGTCGGCGACCGGCACCTGCCAGGGCCCGACCATCTGGTCGCGCGAGCACAAGCCGCCCACGGTGCGGTCGCCGATCGTGATGAGGAATGTCTTGGCCGCGACCGCAGGCATGCGCAAGACGCGCGGCACCGCCTCGGTCAGACTGATATCGGCCAAGTCCAGCCGCGGGAAATCACGCGCCACGCTGCGCACGTTGCGCAGCATCTTCGGCGGCTTGCCCAGCAACACCGAAAGCGGCATGTCGACCGGCGTATCGCCGAACAGGCGATCGTCGACGCAGAGTCTGCCATCGCCAGTGGCCTCACCGACGACCGCGAACGGGCAGCGTTCACGCTCGCAGAGCAGCCGGAACTCCTCCAGGCGCGCCGGCGCAAGCGCCAGCACATAGCGCTCCTGCGATTCGTTGCTCCAGATCTCGCGCGGGCTCATGCCCGATTCCTCGGACGGCACATCACGCAGTTCGAATCTGGCGCCGATGAGGGAGCCCCCCACTTCGACCAGTTCGGGAAACGCGTTCGAGAGCCCGCCGGCACCGACATCATGGATCGCCAGGATCGGGTTGTCGTCCGCCATCTGCCAGCAGCGGTCGATCACTTCCTGCGCACGACGCTCGATCTCGGCGTTGCCGCGCTGCACCGAGTCGAAATCCAGATCGGCACTATTGCTGCCAGCGTCCATGCTCGAAGCGGCGCCGCCGCCCATGCCGATCAGCATGCCGGGACCACCAAGCTGTATCAGCAGCGTGCCGGCGCCAAAGGGTAGTTTGTGAGTGAGGCCGTCGCTGATGGCGCCGACCCCGCCGGCGATCATGATCGGCTTGTGATAACCGCGCGTCTCGCCAGCGAAAGTCTGCTCGAAAGTGCGGAAATAGCCGGCCAGGTTGGGTCGACCGAATTCGTTGTTGAATGAAGCTGCGCCGATCGGCCCGTCCAGCATGATGTCAAGCGCACTGACAATGCGCTCCGGCTTGCCGATGGTGGCCTCCCAGGCGTGGGTGAAATCGGGAATGCGCAGGTGCGAAACCGAAAAGCCGCACAAGCCCGCCTTCGGCTTGGCACCGCGGCCAGTCGCACCTTCGTCACGAATCTCGCCACCGGAGCCGGTCGAGGCGCCCGGAAAAGGTGAAATCGCGGTCGGATGATTGTGCGTCTCGACCTTCATCAGCGTGTGCACCACCTCATCGCGGTAAGCGTAGGCGCCATCAGCAGCCGGAAAAAGACGTGCGGCCGGGCCACCCTGCATGACCGCCGCGTTGTCCGAATAGGCCACCACCGTGCCTGCCGGATTGGCCTTGTGGGTCTCGCGCACCATGCCGAACAGCGACAGGGCTTGAGGATTGCCATCGATGATCCAGTCGGCGTTGAAAATCTTGTGCCGGCAATGCTCGGAATTGGCCTGCGCGAACATCATCAGTTCGACATCGGTCGGGTTGCGCCGCATCTTCAGAAAGTTCTCGGCGAGGTAGTCGATCTCATCATCGGCCAACGCCAGCCCCATATCGCCATTGGCGACAACCAGGGCCGTGCGCCCCTGCCCGAGCAGATCGATGTGCGCCAGGCGCCGCGGCGGATAGTGGGCGAACAGGGCATCAGCGGCATCGAAGTCCTCGAGCACCACTTCGGTCATGCGGTCATGCACGACCGCACGAATGCGTGCGCGCTCGACTGGCGAAAATTTCCCGATCAATCCCTTGCCAAACCAGTAGGCCACCCCACGTTCAATGCGGCGTACCGATGCCAGGCCACAGGAGCGGGCGATCTCAGTGGCTTTCGAAGCCCATGGAGAAACCGTGCCGAAACGCGGCACCACCAGGAACAGCTCGCCGCGCCCTGCCTTGCCGAGCGCCGGGCCGTAGGTCAAAAGCGTCTCGAGCAACGCCGCCGGTTCGGGTTCAAGCGGCGCGTCGGCCTCGACAAAATGCCAGTACTCCGCATGCACCCGCGAGAAAGACACATCTGCAAGCGCGGCCTTGAGTTTTTCGAGGCGAAACGAGGATAGCGCCGACGAGGCGCGCAGCTTCAGGATTGACGACATTTGGGGCGGAGGCGCCGGATCGCGCAGACGTGTCATCTGAGACAATGACAGAAGGAAAAATTATACTCTCGCGGTGGATCCATGCTCCAGAAACACCATCGCGGGCGCGCGTCGTCACAGGCGACACACCCGGCAAACCAAGTCGAACCATTACCAACCGAGGCCGCATCCATGCGCGACGAAACCAAGGCAGTCCATCTGGGCCGCCATCCCGAGCGCTTCGCCGGCGCGGTCAACACGCCGGTATTCCGCGCCTCGACCATACTTTCCGATACGGTCGCCGATTGGGAGCAAAAAAAGAAGGACCGCGCACAGGACAAGCCGGGCACCTACTACGGGCTGATGGGCACGCCGACCAAGCATTTGCTTGAAGAAGCGCTGGCCGAGCTCGAGGGCGGCTACAAATGCCAGATTTACCCTTCTGGTCTGGCCGCCTGCACCATTCCAATCCTGGGTTACGTGCAAGCCGGCGAACACATTCTGGTGCCCGACAACGTCTACTGGCCGACGCGTCGCTTTTGCAATCTGCAGCTCAAGCGCCTGGGGATCGAAACCACGTTCTACGACCCTTTGGTCGGTGCCGGCATCACCGCGCTGATGCGGCCCAACACGCGCCTGGTCTTCGTCGAGTCGCCCGGCTCGCTCACCTTCGAGGTCCAGGACGTTCCGGCGATTGCCGACGCGGCGCACCGGCATGGCGCGCTGGTGATGATGGACAACACCTGGGGCACACCGTTGTATTTCAAGCCGTTCAAGCACGGTGTCGACATTTCGATCCAGGCCACCACCAAATACATCGTCGGCCACTCTGACGTCATCATGGGCTCGGTAACCTGCACCCGCGATGCATGGCCAGCCCTCAAGTCAGTGACCAACGACTATGGCCAGACGGCTGCGCCGGACGATTGCTATCTCGCCGCGCGCGGCCTGCGCACCATGGCCATGCGCTTGCCGGTGCATTGGGCCAACGGGGTAAAACTGGCGGAGTGGATCGCCGCGCTGCCCGAGGTCGAGCGCGTGCTGCACCCCGCGCTGCCGGGCAATCCCGGCCACGCCTTGTGGAAACGTGATTTCCATGGTGCATGCGGCCTGTTTGGCGTGGTCTTGAAGCCAATGCGCATAGAGGCGCGCGACGCCTTGCTCGATGGGCTCGAGCTTTACGGTATCGGCGCCTCCTGGGGTGGTTTTGAAAGCCTGGCCATGCCCTTCGATCCCGCCGAGATTCGCAGCGCCACCCGCTGGCCATCGACCGGGCCCTGCTTCCGGGTACATGCGGGACTGGAACACGTGGACGACCTGCTGGCAGACATGCGGCGGGGTTTCGAACGCCTGCGGGCGGCGCTCTAAGCTCGCCCGCAGGCTCAATGGTGCGCCCAGCGCGAATTTTTGGCACTGCAACATCAAGGGAGCAAGAAGCGGCGCGAGGTGTCGGTGCGTCCACGGGTATGCAACCGGGTGTAAATCCAACATAATTTGGCTTCAAATCAACAATTTCTTGCCAAATCCACCGATTCCATGCAAGATTCCGACTCGCGATATTCAAGTTAGTGACGTTG
>JAYVWK010000387.1:0-3465 GCA_043786185.1 Burkholderiales bacterium | reverse complement strand
CCGTGCGCCGCGCGCCAAGCGGTAAAGTCGACCGCCCCGGCCTGCGCTGCCTGTTCCCGCGCCAGACGCCAAACGGCGTCCGCACCAATTTCAATTTCGCAGCCCTCGGGCCCACCCCACGAAAGGGAATGGCCCCATTCGCCGGCCTTGACGGCGGCGAAGCGCGCTTGCCGGCGCGCGGGGGCGAGCGAGGCATGCGCCTTGAGTGCTTGACCGACGTCCACCTGGTCGATCCGTCCGGTGGACCAGATGACTTCAACTTGATACTGTTTCAGGGCACGCGCCGATTTGATCGTGGGCAACTTCATGGATTCAGTTCCTTCCAGCGTAGCAGTAGCGATTTTTGATGCTGCTTGGCCCAGTTCAAAGCCTCAACGAGCATCGTCCGATCAACATTGCCCACGATCACGGTCAATCTGACAATCGAAACGCTGCAGCGGCCATCCGGCGTCTCCACATGAAAGTGCGGCTCACCGTGATCATTCGCGTACATGGCGATTTTCCCGTTCGAGAGCCGCTTGAGCGAGGGCATAATGTAGTATAGTGCATGCCATGCACCATTTCAAGAGACCGGGCCGTGCGATTTGAACCTGCGACGCAAAGGCGCGTTGCTTGCCCGCGCGGTGGAGCGGTAGGCAATGTCAGGGGCAACGACATCATCGGCCCCGATGCGATTGTGGCGACGATGCATTCCGACAACAAGACGGCCGACTACTACTGCTCCCGGCTGGAGACACGCCGCTGATCGCGGCAGGGAATACGACAATGGAAGAACAGCCCGTCCTGATCGACACCGACGCCCGCGGCGTCGTGCGCATGACCCTCAATCGCCCGGCGCTCAACAACGCCTACAACGGCGCCATGCTCGACGCCCTCATCGCGGACTGCGCGCAGGTACGCGCCGGCAATGACACACGCGTGGTCGTGCTGGCCGGCAACGGGCGCCACTTCCAGGCCGGTGCGGACTTGGGCTGGCTCGATTCAGTGCGCGTGCAGGGATCGCAAGCCAACCTGGATGCCTCCGAACGCACCGCCCGCGCAATGTGGGAGTTGAACACCCTGCAGGTCCCCACAGTCGCCCTGCTCCAGGGCGGCTGCTTCGGCGGCGGTACCGGCATCGCGGCATCGTGCGACGTGGTGATCGCCGCCGACAACGCCATGTTCGCGATCGCCGAAACCCGCTGGGGCATGGCGGCCACCATCATCTTCCCGCAGCTGGCCGATGCCATCGGCGTGCGCCATCTGCGCCGCTACGCGCAAACCGGCGAACGCTTCGGCGCCGAGGAAGCCAAACGCATCGGCCTGGTACATGAAGTGGTGCCGTTGGCGCAGCTGGAAGCCGCCGGGGCGAAGGTGGTGGATGCGCTATTGCGCAACGCGCCGCACGCCAACGCCGTCACCAAGGCCGGCGTGTTGCGCCAGGCCTGGTCGGAAGTGCATCGCAGCCACTTCGGCGCCATCGTCGCCGAGCATGCGGCGGGAAGGCAGTCATCCGAGGCGACCGAGGGGCTGGCGTCCTTTCACGAGAAGCGCGACGCGGCCTGGTATCGACCGGCGTAGCGGGCCTTGAAGCCGGCACGCTTGACCGGTCGATCACGTGAGCGGCTTGCCAGCGCGCGGTTCGCCATGATCCGATGCCGCGCCGGGCAATCCTTGGCGCAGGCAGGCTGAAGTGAAATGCGGCACCGCCATCGGGCCTGCCCTCGGCCCAGACGCGCCCGCCATGGCGTTCGACGATGCGCCGCACTATTGCAAGGCCCACGCCGGTGCCTTCGAATTCATGCGCGGTGTGCAGGCGCTGGAACACCCCGAACAGTCGACATGCGTAACGCGGGTCGAAGCCGGCGCCGTTGTCCCGTATGGTGAATATAACCTCGTCGTCTCCCACCTTGCAGAAAATGCCGATCTCCGGCTGCTCGTGCTTCGCGCTGTATTTCAAGGCGTTGGAGACCGGATTCTCCCAAACCTGGCGCAGCATGACGACATCCCCGCGCACGGCCGGAAGCGGGCCGATGTCAATCGCCACATTCGCGCCGGGTTGCGCCTCACGCATGAACTCACCCAGCAGGGCTGCGAAATCGACCAAGTCGTCGTCCAGCGAGCCATGCGTGTTGACACCGCTCGCGATACCTGACAGCACCCTCGCATTTGCATGTCAATCCACGCGGCAATGGAGTTCAATTTTCTCCCTGCCGGCAACGACAATCGACCAGCCAGTAGTTGAGCCCGCTCCTAAGCAAGGCAGTCGCGTTACTGGTCGCTGCGATCTGCAACGGCGCTGCGCACGGATACTGGGTTTCCGACCTTGCCAGCTGATTGAACGGCCCAGCAACTTGCCCCTGGCCGCAGCGCGGCAGCGGTCCCGGCATCAGACGATGGGCGCTATCGCGAGTCGCCGTCGCGCGACGATCCGACGAACCCGCATGCCGCATGCCGCACGTGGCGTGTTACCGTAAGGGCCCGATTCAACACTAGCGCAAAGGAAATCCCTTGAAATATCTTGCGAAATCCCGCCTTGTGCTTGCTATCGCCCTCGCCGTTTCCAGCGTCGCCGCAGGCGCCGCCGAGTACATGGAAAAGACCCCCTTCCAGTTGTCGCGCGCGTTTTCGCCCGGCGTCATCACCGAAGGCGGCAAGATCGTCTGGGTGGCCGGTCAGACCGCCACGCGCGACAACGACAATCGTGACATTTCCAACAATTTCGAAGCCTAGGTGAAGCAGGTGTTTTCACAGGTCGATCAGATGATGAAGCGCGCCGGTGGCAGCCTGGCCAATATCGTGCAAGTGACGGTGTTCATCAAGGAGTCGCGCTACGGCGACCGCTTCGTTGAAATGCGCAAGGACTTTTTCCAGAACGGCAACTATCCCGGCAGTGCCTTGGTCACCATTACCAACTGCGCACGGCCCGGCATCGAGATCGAGATCCAGGCGGTGGGCGTGATTGGCGACCGCTGCTCGAGCGAGAACCCGTGTTCGGCTGAAGGCATGGCCAGGAAAAAATAGCGGCCGCGTCGCTACGCGCTGCGCAATCTCGCGACTACTCCCGTGATTGACGCGCGCAGATGGCGCCTCGACCCGGAGATGGAGGTCCGCAGCCGGATTCCATTGTTCACACACGTCAACCGCAGCCACGCCGATGCGTTATTGGAGGACATGGCGCAACTGCGCCATCGAACCACCACCAGGGAGATGAGCCATGCGTACCACCACAGCAATCCTGTTCGCCACCGTTCTGGGTCTCTCTTCAAGCGCATTCGCGGCCACGCCAGCGGCCACCAGCACACGCGAAGCGCGAATGAGCGAGGCCTTGAACCAGCACCGTGCAGTCAAGGCCGGCGCTCCCGTGCAGGTGAAGGCCGGCAAGGCGCCGGTGACCAAAAAACATCGGACCGCGAAAAAGCACCATGCCAAGAAGCCGCACGCGAACGCCGCCAGGCCTAACGCGCCTGCCGTCAAGGCAACGCC
>JAYVWK010000386.1:0-3613 GCA_043786185.1 Burkholderiales bacterium | reverse complement strand
CCCCCCCCCCCCCCCCGCGATTCCACCGGGCCGCACATGAGCGGCGACGCCGGGCTCATCTGCTTAGCCTTGGTGGCACGCCTGTACGGCATTGCCGCTGAACCGCAGCAATTGCGCCACAGCCTGGGGTTGCAGCAGGCGGCCTCGGTAGAGGATGTCCTGCGCGCTGCCCGCCTGATCTCGCTCAAGGCACGAGCAGGGCGCATCGACCTCGACCGCGCCGCTGACGGGCACCTCAACCTGCCGTGCATCCTCATCCTGCGGCCAGCCGAGAACGCTGCGGCAAGCGAGGCCACGGTTGCGCCCGAAGTGCCCGCCGCCGCGCCGCCGCGCCGCCGGAAAAGCTGGTGTTCATGGTGTTGGCGCGCGTCGAGGATGGCCAGGCGCTGCTGCACGACCCGCTAGAAGGGCGCCCGGTCACTCTGCCTGTAGCCACCCTCAAGGCGCGCCTGGCCGGCCCGGCCATCTTCATCACTTCGCGCGCCCAGTTGGCCGGCGAACTCGCCCGCTTCGATTTTTCGTGGTTCGTGCCGGCGATCGTCAAGTACCGCCGGCTGCTTACCGAAGTGCTGGTGGCAAGCCTCTTCATCCAGATATTCGCTCTACTCACCCCGTTGTTCTTCCAGGTGGTGATGGACAAGGTGCTGGTGCACAAGGGCATTTCCACGCTTACGGTGATTGGCGTTGGCCTGATGGCGGTGGTGGTCTTCGAATCGCTGCTGTCGGCGCTGCGCAATTACGTGATGGCGCATACCACCAGCCGCATCGATGTTGAACTCGGCGCGCAATTGTTCCGCCATTTGTTGGCCCTGCCGCTGGCCTACTTCGAAGCGCGCCGCGTCGGCGATTCGGTGGCGCGCGTGCGCGAACTGGAAAGCATCCGCCAATTCTTGACCGGCCAGGCCTTGACCTCGGTGATCGACCTGGCCTTTACCGTGGTGTTCTTAGGCGTGATGCTCTATTACAGCCCGGTCCTCACCTTGCTGGTGGCCTTGTCGATCCCGTGTTACATCGTGCTGATGGCGCTGGCGATGCCGGTGTTTCGCAAACGACTCAACGAAAAATTCACCCGTGGTGCCGAGAACCAGGCCTTTCTGGTGGAATCGGTCACCAACCTGCAAACGCTGAAGGCCGGCGCGGTTGAACCGCAGGCGATCCGCCGATGGGACGAGCAACTGGCGGGCTACGTGGCAGCCAGCTTCAAGGTCACCCGCTTGTCGGTGGTGGCAGGTGAAGCGATCCAGCTGATTCAGAAACTGGTGACCGTCGGCATTCTGTGGCTGGGCGCCTATGAAGTGATCGATGGCGCCATGACTGTGGGCGCCTTGATCGCCTTCAACATGCTGGCCGGGCGCGTCTCGCAGCCGGTGATTCGCCTGGCGCAGTTGTGGCAGGAGTTGCAGCAAACTGGCATCTCGGTGGCACGCTTGGGCGACATACTCAACACCCGCCCGGAAAACGCCGCCGCCAATGGCACGCCCGCCGCCAGCCGCGCCCAGCTACCGGCGATCCAGGGCGCGATCGAATTCGACCAGGTGCGCTTTCGCTACCGGCCCGATGGTGCGGAAGTGTTGCGCGGCTTAAGCTTCAAGCTGGCGCCCGGCGCGGTGCTGGGGCTGGTCGGCCGCTCCGGTTCGGGAAAAAGCACGGTGGCCAAGTTGTTGCAGCGCCTCTATGTGCCCGAGCGTGGGCGGGTGATGGTTGATGGTGTCGATCTTGCGCTGGTGGACCCGGCCTGGCTGCGCCGGCAAATCGGCGTGGTGCTGCAGGAAAACCGCCTGTTCGCCCGCAGCGTGCGCGAGAACATCGCCCTGGCCGACCCCGGCACCTCGATGGAAGCGGTGATCGTCGCCGCCAAGTTAGCCGGTGCCCATGAATTCATTCTTGAGCTGCCCGAAGGCTACGACACCATGGTGGGCGAGCAGGGCGCCACCCTCTCCGGCGGCCAAAGGCAACGCATCGCAATTGCCCGAGCGCTGATGACCAACCCGCGCATCCTCATACTCGACGAAGCCACTTCCGCACTGGATTACGAAAGTGAGCGCGTCATCGGCGACAACATGCGTTTCATCGCTAAAGGCCGCACCGTGATCATCATCGCCCATCGATTGTCAGCGGTGCGCGATGCGCAGCGCATCATGGTGCTGGAGCAGGGCGACGTGGTGGAAGAGGGGCCGCATGCGGAGTTGATCAAGCGGCCCGACGGGCGCTATGCCAGATTGCATGCACTCCAAATGGGGGCGGCGTGAAATCGAAGCGCCTGTCAGGCCTCCACCGCCCGCTCCAGAGTCTGTGCCACCCATTGGTTCAGGCTTACCCCTTTGCGGCGCGCCGCCGAACTGGCGCGCGCATGCAACTCGGGCGCGACCCGCACCAGCAAGCGTCCGGAAAACGGCTTATCGGGTGGTTGCCCCAGTTTTTCACAGGTCGTCAGATAATCGTTGACGGCCTCGTGAAACGCGCGTTCCAACTGAGCGACCGTTTTGCCGTGAAAGCCGATGATGTCGCGGATGCCGGCCAAGTGGCCAACGAACAACTTGTCCTCCGCGTCGTACTCGACGCGTGCGGTGTAGCCCTTGTAGGTCATGTCGCTCATGGAGTCACTCCTATGCTCTGCAGGAACAAGCGGGCGTCGGCGACCCGATATCGCAAGGCTTCGCGCTGTGGGTGCGGCCGATGGAAGCGCACCTTGATTCCGTCTTTCTCAAACGTCACGGCAGAGCCGCTACCTTCAAGCCTGCGGCACTCCACCGCCATCAGCAGTGATTCAATATGCCGCCATTCCAGGTTGCCGTTCAGCGGGTCGGTGAAGATGGCCTCGAGCGTCTTGCGCTGCCGATTGTTCATCAGCAAATAGTATCAAAAATGCTATCAGATCGACCATGACGACTTCTACGGTGTCAAGAATCCAGGCCGCAGGCGACATCCTCACCCGCTACGCCCGCGTGTTCAAGGCGGCCTGGAGCGCACGCGCCAGCTTAACCCCGAAGCAACGCACCCCGCTGGAACGCCAGTTCCTGCCGGCCGACCTGGAAATCATCGAAACCCCGGCCCCAGCCCTGCCGCGCGCCATCATCGCAACCATCGTCGCAGCCTTCCTCCTGGCCATCGGGTGGGCCAGCATCGGCATGATCGACATGGTCGCCATCGCTCCCGGAAAAATCATTTCCGCCGACCGCGCCAAAGTGATCCAGCCCGCCGAAACCGCAGTAGTCAAGCGCCTGTTAGTCAGAGACGGCCAACAAGTAAAAGCCGGCGAACCCCTGATAGAACTGGAAGCCGCCGCCACCGCCACAGCAGCCGAAACCGAACGCCTACGCGAAGCCCTAAGCGCCGCCAAACTAGAGTCCGCCCGTTACGACGCCCTAGCCCAGGCGGCGCAAGGCACTCGCGCCCGCGCCACTCTCTCAACTCCCTCGCCCCGCTTGCGGGGAGAGGGTTGGGGGCGAGCTGCGGGTTTCGAGCCGCATGCGGCGAGCGCGGCGAGCGGCGGTCCCGCGCACGGGACCGCGCGCTCCGCAGGAGAGGGGCCGGCCACAAAAGCACGCATAGACGGGGAACAACGCACCCTACAAACCCAATACCAGGAACACCGCGCCCGCCTGGCAAGCCT
>JAYVWK010000385.1:0-8074 GCA_043786185.1 Burkholderiales bacterium | reverse complement strand
GGGCGGCAGCCTCGGTGCGCAAATGGCGGCCAAGGCGCCGGCCGACGGCTACACGCTGCTGTTCTCGGCGATGGCGGCCTTCGGCATCAACCCGCATGTGTATCCCAGCGTCGGTTACGACCCGAAGAGGGATTTCGTGCCGATTGTCGGCATCGCCTACCCGGATGGCCTGCTGGTTGCCAACATCGACTTGAAGGCCAATAGCCTGGCCGAGCTGGTGGCGCTGGGGCGCGCCAATCCGGGCTTGCTGCACTACGGCTCGGCCGGCAGCGGCACCGCGCCGCACCTGAACATGGAGGCGCTCAAGGCTAAAACCGGGCTTCTGGCCACGCACGTGCCCTACAAGGGCGCGGTGGTGGCAACCACCGACCTGATCGGCGGGCGCATCCAGTTGCAGCAGGATGCAAGCTCGGTGTTTCTGCCGCATGTGCGCGCCGGCCGCGTCAAACCCATTGTCGCGATGGCCAAGCAGCGGCTGTCGCAGTTGCCCGAGGTGCCGGCCATCGGCGAAGCGGTGCCGGGTTTCGAGCCGGTCACGCCGTGGATGGGCATTCTCGCGCCGGTCGGAGTGCCGCGCGAAGTCGTGGAGCGCATCCACCGCGATACCGACGAGATCCTGCGCCGTCCTGCGGTGATCGAACGCCTGCGCAGCAGCGGCATGAATGTGCTGGCCGCGCCGCCGGCGGAATTCGCACGCTTAGTCAGTGGTGAATACGACCGCCTGGGCGAACTGGTGCGCAACCTGAAACTGAAAGTCGACTGAAGCCATGACCACTACAACGGCATTTTCCGTGCGACGATCTGCCGCCAACCCGATCATTTTTCCGCACATGGATGCGCGCATGGGCGCGAATGTGCAGGGGCCGTCGCTGATCCGCGTGCCCGACTGGGTGCCCAATCCACTGGGTCGCTATTACCTGTATTTCGCCGACCACAAGGGCAGCTATATCCGTCTTGCCATAGCCGACGCCGTCGCGGGGCCGTGGCGCATGCACGAGCCCGGCGCGCTGCAGTTGGCCGAGTCGCTGTTCCCGGTCGCGCCGATTGTGGCGCCTGCGGACGCGCGCGAGATATTGTCCGAGGCGCACCTGCCCGGCGTCGCCCCGCCGGGGTCGCCCGGCATCCCGGATTCGATGGCCGACGCGATCACTCCGCACATCGCCTCACCCGACGTGCATGTGGATCATGCGCAGCGCCGCATCGTCATGTACTACCACGGCCTCGCGTCGTTTCGCACCCAGCGCTCGCGCGTGGCCCTCTCCAGCGACGGCCTGCGCTTCACCGCGCGCGAACCGTTGCTCGGGCCTTCGTATTTCCGCGTGTTCGCGCACGCCGGCTTCACCTATGCCCTGGCGATGCCCGGCATCATGCTGCGCTCGGCCGATGGCCTCACCGATTTCGAGCGTGGCCCGACGCTTTTCGAAGGCCGCCAGCGCC
The DNA here is from genome assembly GCA_043786185.1 of Burkholderiales bacterium. Taxonomy (GTDB): domain Bacteria; phylum Pseudomonadota; class Gammaproteobacteria; order Burkholderiales; family JAEUOS01; genus JAEUOS01. Next base: position 6,637 of record JAYVWK010000385.1, on the reverse strand, counting down.
ATACCGCGCTCCTCAAGCGTGGCGACACGCTGACTGTGTTCTGGACTCGCGTCGGCGATGACCCGGAGCGCATTTACTGCTCCGACATCGATCTTGCCGGCGACTGGACGCAATGGAAGGCCGGCCTGCCGGTCGAAGTGCTGCGCCCACAATTCGACTGGGAGGGCGCCAACGCGCCGGCGGCGCCATCGTATCGCGGCGCGATTTGCGATGAAGTGCGGCAAGTGCGCGATCCGGCGATCTTCGAAGACGAAGGTCGCACCTATCTGCTGTATGCCGTCAAGGGCGAGGCCGGCATCGCCTTGGCCGAACTGCTGCCGCGCTAACGCGGCAGCCAGGAGAATCACACATGGACCTGTCCGACCACCCCCTGGGCAGCGCACTGCGCGCTGCGCTCGAACTGCAACGCCGGGCTTATTTCGCACACCCCGTGCCCACACTGGAGGAGCGGCGTGCCGACCTCTGCACCCTCAAACGTTTCGTCCAGGAGCACAAGAATGCGCTGTGCGACGCCATCAGTGCCGACTACGGCCACCGTTCGCGCCATGAAACCCTGTTGGCCGAGATCGTTCCGGTCATCGGTGGCATCGACCACACCATCAGCCACTTGCGCGGCTGGATGAAGGCGCAGCGCCGCGGCGTCGACCTGCGCAGTTTCTTCGGCGCCAGTAACCGCGTCATTGCGCAACCGCTGGGCGTGGTGGGCGTGATCGTGCCGTGGAATTTTCCGGTCAACCTGTCGCTGGTCCCGCTCACCTATATCTACGCTGCGGGCAATCGCGCCATGGTCAAGATGAGCGAGAACTCGCGCCATCTGGCGCGCTTCCTGATCGAGCGCATGCCGGCTTATTTCCCGCCGGAGAAGTTGCAGTTCTTCGAAGAGACCGGTGGCGTCGGCATCGAATTCTCGCGCCTGCCCTTCGACCATCTGCTCTTCACCGGGTCCGGCACTACCGGCCGCGCGGTGATGGCCGCGGCCGCGCAAAACCTGTGTCCGGTGACGCTCGAACTGGGCGGCAAAGCGCCGGCCATCGTGTGTGAGGATTTTCCGCTGCGTACGGCGGCCGAGCGCATCCTCTTCGTCAAATGCTTGAACGCCGGGCAGATCTGCACCTCGGTGGATCACGCCTGGCTGCCGCAGGGTGCGATTGACGGGTTCGTGGCGCTGGCACAGGAAATCGTGCCGCAGCGTTACCCGCGCCTGGACTCACCCGACTACACCTCGATCATCGACCAAGCTTCGTTCGAGCGCCTGCAGGGCATGCTTGACGACGCCCGCGCGCGCGGCGCGACCGTGCTGCCGCTCTTGCCCGGCCCGGCCTTCGACCGTGCCAGCCGCCGCATCGCGCCGCACATCGTGCTGAACGCGCCGGATGACTGCCTCTTGATGCAGCGCGAGATCTTCGGGCCGATCCTGCCGCTGCGCGGCTATGCCAGGCTTGAAGAGGTGATCGATTACGTGAACGCGCGCCCGCGCCCGCTGGCGATCTACCCCTTCAGCCACGATACGGCCACCGTGCAGATGCTGCTCGAACGCGTCATGTCCGGCGGCGTCTCGGTCAACGATGCGCTGTTCCATGTCGGGCAGCACGACCTGCCCTTCGGTGGCGTCGGGGCTTCCGGGATGGGGCATTACCACGGGCGCGAAGGGTTCGAGACCTTCTCCAAGCTGCGCCCGGTGTTTTACCAGGCGCGCTTTTCGGCGCTGAAGTTCATGGCGCCGCCCTACGGCACGTTCGCCAATCGCCTGTTGGATTTTCTCTCGAAGTAGGCAAGATTCGGGCAGATGAGGCTGCGCTCTCCGAGGTCACCGGCTTGCTTGGGGTGCTTGCAAGCGCGCCGTTAGCTGCAATTGAAGCCGCGGCACCAGTTTAAATTCAGCGAAAAACTGTCTTCACGGCGCGGTTCACTTCAGTGCCTGGGGCGCCATTCGGCGGAGCACTTTCCAACGCATGACGCATGCCGGTACGAAATCAGCGATTGACTGCTGCACCGCCAGCCACACCCCTCGAACGCCGTTGGACTTCCCATGTGTTTCGGACGTTTCGAATGTTTCGAATATTCGTTTATTTCGGTTATACTCCACCCATGACACTGTTTGAAGCTGCCAAGAGGTTGCCATGACCACGCTCTCGCCCACCCATTCGTTGCCTACGGCCGAAGAAGCTGCCATTGCTCGTGAAAGCGGCCGGGCGCTGTCTGCTTACCTGCAGACCCGTGCAGAGACCCAGCAGATCGAAATCTTCGACGACAAAGGCGCGGCTTACCCGGTTCGCGTCCCGGTATCGGCGCTGCGGCTGCTGGTGGATGTCCTGACCAAAATCGGCGAAGGCAACGCGGTCAGCATCATCCCGATCCACGCCGAACTGACCACCCAGGACGCAGCGGACGTGCTCAACGTCTCCCGGCCGTTCCTCGTGCAGCTGTTGGAACGCGGCGAGATGCCGTTCCACAAGATCGGCACGCACCGTCGGGTTCGTTACCAGGACGTGATCGCGTACAAGGAGCGCATCGATGTGGAGCGCAGCAAGGCCCTCGATGCCCTGGCCGAGCAAGCGCAGGCCCTCAGGATGGGGTACGAATGAATGAGCTCGAACTTCACCGTCATCTACGACGCGTGCGTGCTCTACCCGGCACCGTTGCGCGACTTCCTGATGCGCCTGGCATTGACCGATCTGTACCGGGCGCGCTGGACGGACATGATCCACGATGAGTGGACGCGTAACGTTCTGAAGAAGCGGCCAGACCTGAAGGCCGAAGATTTGCACCGCACGCGATCTCTGATGAACGCCCATGTGCGGGACAGCCTCATCACCGGCTTCGAGCATCTGATTCCGCTGGTCGAATTGCCGGACGCCGACGACCGTCATGTGGTGGCCGCTGCCATTCACGGCGGCGCGAGCCTGATCGTGACCTTCAACCTGAAGGACTTCCCGCAGGAGCGGCTGAAGCTCTATAACCTGGCCGTCCAGCATCCGGACGACTTCATCTTTGATCTGCTCGATCTGCATGCGGCGCGCGTGTGCGAGGCGGCGGCCGACCATCGGCGCTCACTGAAGCGCCCGGCCAAAACGGCCGGCGAGTATCTCGACACCCTGCTCAAGCAAGGCCTCACGCAAACCGTTGGCCAGTTGCGGGAGTGGAAGGTGGCGATCTGACGCGGGACCAACAGCGCAAGCAAGCCAAAGCGCCCGGCAGCGCGCCCGAAGTCAGCTGACGGCCGCGATCTGTTTCGGCAAGTTGGCTATCGCCGCCATCGACTGCGTCTTGAGGCGCGCCATGATGGTCTGCATTTCAGCATATGCCACTCAAGCGTATATACTTCAAAGATATACAAAGGCGAGGCATCCACATCATGCGCACAGCGCGGGTTTTCCAAAGCGGCAATTCACAGGCGGTTCGTCTGCCCAAGGCATTCGCATTCAAGTCGTCGGTTGTCTACATCGAGCGGCGCGGTGATGAAGTCGTGCTGCGGGAGCGGCGCGTCAAACTCTCCGAGCTGATCAAGGATTTGCCCAGGCTGCCGGCCGATTTTCCCGACAAGATCGAACAGCCGCCGCTTGAGGAGCGCGATTGGGACAAACTGTGAGCACGGCAGCGCAAGGCGTCAAGCCGCGCTATCTGCTCGACACAAATATCCTCATTTACTTCTCCAAGGATCGCCCGGACAGCATCATGAAACGTCTGGACAAGCTGGACGCAGGCGAGGCAGTGATGTCCGTAGTCAGCTATGGCGAGCTTTGCTACGGGGCATCGCGCAGCACGAAACCGGCCGCGGCCCGGAAGGTGATCGATCTGCTGATTGGCATTTTTCCGGTCGTCCCGCTTACACAAGAGGCCGCCTGCGAGTACGGAAACTTGCGTGGGAAGCTTGCCGCGAATGGCACACCAATCGGCCCGAATGACATGTGGATCGCGGCACAGGCAAAAGCCGAAGGCCTCATATTGGTGACGAACAACGAACGCGAGTTCCGACGTGTTTCGGGATTGAAGGTTGAGAACTGGATGAGTGCTTGACGCAGATTGTTGCAGGGAGGAAAAGATGGCACGTCGCAGAAGCCTCACCACCCGCGAACAAGCAATAGCGGAATCTGTCGCTCGACGCGCCGGCACTCAATCCGGGGGAACATCTTTGGAACGAGCCGTGCAATCCAGCGAAGGCACCCGGCAACGCACCCGAATTCAACTGTCGGCGGCAATCAGTTGCTGAAGATTCGCCAGCGCCGCCATCGACTGCGTCTTCAAGCGCGCCATGATGGCCTGCTTTTCAATGTCCTGCGGATCGATCCCCGACATCAGCTTGCCGAAACCGTCGAGGCGACTCTCGCGAATCCATTTGCGCAATTCCTTGTCCTGGCCCCACTGGAACTGGTTCCGCATGTTGGCCAGCAGGGCGCGCGGATAGTCTTCGAGCTTGTGCGGAAAAGGCACGGTGCCGCACAGCGCGTTTTTTTGCGCGTCGCTCTCGTAGTGCGCTTCGACGTAGGCCACCAGCGCGGCGCTGAACGCAGGCTGCGGCAGGCGCACCAGCTGCGGCAGAATCCGCTCGCCCTGGAACATTGCCTGCAACGGTCGTGGCTCCACCGCGGAAGCGCTGCAGTCGATGAACAAGGTATCGGGCGCCACCGCCACCCGCCCGAAGTCGAGCACCATGTGATCGGTGGCGATGTTCTGCACCCGACCCATGCGAATCACCTGGTCTATGCGCCGCAAAATCTCGACCTCAGCCGGGCTGACAGTGGCCAGGTGGAACATGCCGGGCAGGTGATCGCGGTGAATTCGCAGCAGCGCGCCGCAGGCTTCGAGGCGCAGGTACAGATCGTCGGTGGAAGTGGCCTTGGCGCAGGCTTCCATCTGGTCGGCCTGGCCGCCTATGACTTCCTTGAAGAACTCGGGCGCCGCTTGGGTGGTGATGCGGTTCACCAGCCATGAATCACGCGGCATGACCCAGGTGATCGCGTCCGCGCTGGCGCCGGCGCCGATCAACCAGATGGCGGCATCCATTGCTGTCTTGCCGGCACCGACGATCACAAAGCGGCGCGGCAGGCTGCCGGCTTGCGCGTCATGCCACAGTTGCGGCAGGCCGTTCGGTGGCATCAGCCGCACCCCGCGCGCCACCTGAAAGCGCGGCGTGTGGGTGGATGGCACCGACGGGCTGAAGTAGGTCGCGTCCACCACCTTCTTGCGTACTTTCACTTGAGTACGCACGCCCGACAGGATCGATTCGAATGCGCCATCGCCCAGGTAGTTGCACATCGGGTGATAGGCCACGCGGCCGCTGGGCAACAGCTTGTGGTTCATCACGCGGTTGTAGTAGCCGTTGATTTCCGGCCCGGAGGCCAACTCGTAGAGCCCCTTGTTCGCACCGAAGCTGTCTTTGCGGCGGCTGCCCAGTTCCAGTGAATTGACGCCGTAGAAGGCCGAAGGCTGGTGCAGTGTCACGAAAGAATAGGCATCGTTCCAGTGGCCGCCGGGCTTGCCGTGGCGATCGACGATGGTGATGTGGGCTTCGCTCTCGTCGATAAGGGTATCGGCAAAAGCCAGGCCGACAGCGCCGCTGCCGATGATCAGGTAGTCAGTCTCGATGTGCTTCATGGGGGTTTGTCGTATTCGTGGAGTCGCGCATCATGCCATGCAGGCGCGGCGCGCCGGGTCCGCCGCGCCGTATGGTCACCCTGACCAGCGCAGGACCCAAAGGTCCGCGGTGCGCCCGCCAGGACAGGCCCCGCTGCCGGTTCAGCCGTAGGTCAGCGCGCCGCGCCCGAGCAGGGTCTCGCTCCTGATCGCATCGAAGATGGTTTCCACTTCGACAAACGGGACGCGCATGCCCACCACCGGCGTCACCAGCCCGCGCGCCATGATTTCCATGGTCTCGATCAGCTCGGTGCGGGTCGAATGGCGCGAGCCGGTGATGATCTTCTCGGTCTGCACCAGGTCCGCAGGCCTGATGCTGACATCGCCCTTGCCGACGCCGATGATGACCGCACGGCCGGAAGTGGTGAGGCTGTCGATCGCCGCCTGGAACGTGTGCCCGTGGCCGACATAGTCGACTGCGGCGTCGACACCCCGGCCGTCGGTCAGGCGCCGCGCCTCCGCGGCGACATCGGCGACCTTGCGCACGTTGATGGTCTCGTCGGCGCCGCACTGGCGCGCCAGTGCGAGCTTTTCATCCGAAACGTCGGCGGCGATCACCCGCGCGCCGAACAGCCGCGCCACCTGCACGCCGTGGATGCCGACCCCGCCGCCGGCACCGATGAGCAGCACGGTGTCGTGCGGGTTGATGCGCGCACGCTCGCGCATGCAGTGCCAGTTGGTATTGACGGCATCGGTTGCGATCGCGGCTGCCTCGTAGCTCAAGCCCTCTGAAATCGGCAGGAAATTCTCCGCCGGCAGGCACACGTACTCGGCGAAGCCGCCGTCGCGATGCACGCCGACGTAGCCACCGTGTTTCTCGCACAAGGTCGCGCGCCCGCCGCGGCACCAGCGGCAGCGCCCGCAGGTGAGGTAGAAATACACCGCGCAGCGGTCGCCCAGCGCGAGCCCGCTGGTGCCGGCGCCCAGTGCGACGATGTCGCCGCCGAGTTCATGGCCCATGACGCGCGGGGTGACGCCGCCGAAGCTGCCGGAGCGCATGTTG
>JAYVWK010000384.1:0-4229 GCA_043786185.1 Burkholderiales bacterium | reverse complement strand
TGGGAAGCCTATGCCGCCACCCGCTGGGTGGTCGAGGCGGTGGTCAAGGCAGGGTCCTTCGACACCAAACGCGTGGCCGAGCAGCTGGCCGGCTCGACCTTCCAGTTCCACCCCTACGGCCCGGCTTCCTGGGGTGGCGAGAAGTCGCACGGTGCCAGGCGGCAGATCCAGACGCCGCTGCCGGCATCGATCATCAAGGACGGCAAGTGGGAGCCGCTTGAAGTGAAAATGGGCACGCTCGAATGAAGCTGCGGCACGACATGCGGCGCGGCAGCGGTGCCGCGCCCGGTCCCTCGCCTTACTGTCCAGCGCGCGCATGACACTCGCGCTCCTGGCGCAAGGCGTCGCCATTGGCTTAGTCAACGGTGCGCTCTACATTCTCACCGCGCTCGGGCTGACGCTGATCTACGGCATCCTGCACATCGTCAATTTCGCGCACGGCGAGATTTACATGCTGGGCGCCATGCTGGTCTACGTGCTGTTCGTGGCGCTGCAATGGCCGCTTGGCCTGGCTTTCGTAGCGATCATCGCGGCGGCGGCGCTGGCTGGGCTGGCGGTCGAACGCGGCGTGTTTCGCAACCTGCGCGGCCAATGGATGCAACTGCTGGTGGCAAGCGTGGGCATCTCGCTGATCATCCAGTCCCTCTCATGGATCGCCTTCGGCGCGCAGGAAAAGAACGTGCCCTCGGTGCTGCCGGGTGTGCTGATTCTGGCGGGCATCCGCCTGCCGATCGAGCGCCTGGCGGCCGCCGGCATCGCGCTGGTGCTGGTGGCCGGCCTCTACTGGGTGGTGTATCGCACCCGCACCGGCCTTGCCATGCGCGCCATCGAGGAAGACGAGGAAACCGCACGCATGCTGGGGGTGAATTCGGACCGCGTGGCGGCCATCGCGGTGGCCATCGGCTTCGTGCTGGCAGCGTTGGGCGGCGCGTTCATCGCACCGATCTATTCGCTCAACCCGGGCATGGGGCTGGAAGCGATTCTGATGTCATTCATCATCATCATCATTGGCGGCCTGGGCAGCATCACGGGCACCGTGCTGGCCGGCCTCCTGATCGGCATGCTGCAGTCGATCGGCGCGCTCACCCTGGGCGCCGAAGCCGCCCATGTGCTGGTGTTCGTGGCGATGATCGCGGTGCTGATCCTGCGACCGCAGGGGCTGTTGGGTCGCGCATGAACCAGGCAACATGAAGCAGTTGCCGATTCCGTTGCTGCTGGCGGTTCTGCTTGCCCTGCCATTTGTCGGCACCGCGTACGCGCTGCATGTGGCGATCGTGGTTTTATTCGCCGTCACCTACACCGTTTCGCTGTATGCGGTGATGCGCATGGGCTACCTGTCGCTCGGCCACGCCGGCTTCATTGCGCTGGGCGCCTACACCTGTGTGATCCTGTCGGTGCGCCTGGGCGTATCGCCATGGCTCGGTATTCCGGCCGGGGCGGTGGTCGCCGGCCTGTTCGCCTGGGGCCTGGGAGCGCTGACCCTGCGCCTGCGCGGCATCTACTTCTCACTGGCGGTGTTCGCCTTCGGCGAAATCGTCACCGCGTTTTTCCGCGCCTTCGACTGGTTTGGCGGCCCGGCCGGTATTCCCGGCGTGCCGCGCCCGGTATTCTTCGGCGTGCCGCTGGTGACCCACTTCGCCTTTTACTGGCTGGTGCTGGCAGTCGCCGTACTGGGCGTCGGTTTCCTCTACCGCCTGCAGTACACCCGCTTCGGCGCCACCCTGTTGACGCTCAAGACTGCCGACAGCGAGCGCCTGGCCGAAAGCGTGGGCATTCCCGCGGCGCGCTACAAGACCGCAGCCTTCGTGGCGTCCTGCACGGTGGCCGGTGCGATGGGCGCGGTGCATGCGCAATACCTGTTGTTCGTCAACCCGCAGGTGTTCACCTTCCTGACTTCGACCGACCTGCTGATCTACGCGATGGTCGGCGGCCTCACCAACTTCTGGGGCCCGATCCTCGGTGCGGCGTTGCTCACCGCCTTGGGCGAGCAACTGTTTTCGGTCGGCTACTGGAAGACACTGGTGTATGCAGTGATCCTGATGCTGGTGATCATGCTGCTGCCGGGCGGTTTGGTGGATCTGCCGCGACGACTGCGCAGCTTGCGCAAGGCCAGACCTCTCGACCAATTGCACGCACGTTGATGAAAGTCCTCGAAGTCTTGGGTGTCAGCAAGAACTTCGGCGGCTTAGCCGCGCTGTCGGAGGTGTCCTTCGATGTCGGTGCCGGCGAATTGCTGGCACTGGTCGGGCCTAACGGCGCGGGCAAGTCGACACTTTTCAACACCATAGCCGGCGTGTACGCGCCAAGCGCCGGGCGCATCCTGCTGGACGGCAACGATGTCACCGCGAAGTCCAGTCACGCGCTGGCGCGTCTGGGCGTGGCGCGTACCTTTCAACTTGTGAACCTGTTTCCCGAGATGACGGTTCTTGAGAACGTCGTGCAGGGCCTGCACAGACACACTTCCCTGGCCTTGCTCGGCGGCTTGTTGAATCTTTCCGGCTACCGCGACGATCAGCGTCGCGTGGCCGAACGTGCGCAAGCAGTACTCGTGCTTCTGGGCATTGCCGGGCACCAAGCGGAGCGCGCGAACCAGTTGCCCTTGGGTATCGCCAAGCTGCTGACGGTGGCTATCGCACTCGCCACCGGGCCCAAGCTGTTGTTGCTCGATGAACCCGCCGCCGGGCTGTCGCATGAAGAAGCCACGCGCATGATGGACTTGGTCGCCGGCGAGATTCGCAAGCACTGCACCGTTGTGCTGGTCGAACACAACATGCGCATCGTCGGGCGCTACTGCGATCGCGCGGTGGTGCTGCAGTTCGGCCGCAAGATCTATGACGGCCGTGCCGATGGCCTGGTGCATGACCAGACCGTGGTCGACGCCTACCTTGGCGTAGCGGAGATGGGCTGATGGCCGACGCGCTGCTTGAAGTGCGTGATGTCGAGGTTCGCTACGGCCAGGCGCGCGCAGTCAACGGCGTGACCCTCGGGGTGACGCGCGGCGCGATCACCGCGATCGTCGGCCCCAACGGGGCCGGCAAATCCTCGCTTCTCAAGGCCATCTCGGCGCTGGTGCCGCTGGTCGCGGGATCGCTCCACTACAACGGCGCGCGCATCGATGGCCGCAGTTCGCGCGAGATCGCGGCCTTGGGCATCGCCCACGTGCCCGAGGGGCGGCGCATCTTCGCCAAGATGACAGTCGAGGAGAACCTGCGCCTGGGCGCCTACCTGCGCTCAAGCGAGCGCGCCGCCCTTGACACCATGCAACAGGTGTTCACCGCCTTTCCGCGCCTGCGCGAGCGCATCGGCCAGCGCGCCGGCAGCATGTCGGGCGGCGAGCAGCAGATGCTGGCGATCGGCCGCGCCTTGATGGCCGCACCTACCCTGGTGATGGCCGACGAGGTCTCGCAAGGCCTGGCACCGGTGGTGGTGCAGGAGGTGTATCGGCAACTGACGGCGATCGCCGCGCGCGGCGTTACCGTGCTCTTGGTCGAACAGAATGCGCGCCTGGCCTTCAAGCTGGCCTCGTTCGTGTATGTGATGGAGCAGGGTCGCGTGGTGGCATCCGGCCCGACCGCGCAAGTGGCCGCCAGCGAACATGTGCGTAACGCCTATCTTGGGGTGGGCTGAACATGGACGATGCCGTGCTGTATGAGCGCAATGACGTGATCGGCTATGTCACGCTGAACCGCCCGGATGTGCTGAACGCGATGGATGACCGCCTGCTCGAAGGCGTTGCCGATGCACTTGCCGCAGCGCACGCCGACCTTGCAGCGAAAGTGGTGGTGGTGCGCGGCGCCGGTCGCGTATTCTGCGCCGGCGGCGATGTCAACGACATGCCGCGACGGCGCGACGAGCAGGAGTACCGCGCCACGCGCCTGGCGATCGAACAGTCGATAGCGCAGGCGGTGCGGCAGCTTGAAAAGCCCCTGATTGCGCAGATTCACGGCGCGGCGATTGGCGGCGGCTGCGTGCTGGCCGCGCTGTGCGACCTGCGGATCGCGGCAGCTGGCACCAAATTCGGATTGCCGGAAGTGAAGTTCGGCACCACCGCCAGCCTGGGCGGCATCTACATGCTCACTCGCATCATTGGTCTGGGCCGCGCCTTCGAGCTCTTGTACCTGGGCGACAGCTTCGATGCCGAACGTGCGCTCGGCATCGGCCTGATCAACCGCGTAGTCCCGGCTGATGCCCTGGCACACGAAACCGCGGCGGGGGGGGGGGCGCTGCGC